>JARRMA010000158.1:0-3981 GCA_037386505.1 Candidatus Bathyarchaeota archaeon | reverse complement strand
GCAGGACTTTTCATAGCTATTTTCTTCTTAACAATGTGGGTTAATGTACCCGTAGGAAACGCAGTAGTGATGGTTGATCCCGTAGGTGGATCCATTAGTGGTCCCATCTTAGGACCTGCATGGGCAACAAAAGCACCTTGGGTGACTCCAGTTCAGATCAAAGTTGCAGTAGATACACTAGGAATGTGGGGCAGCGGAGCAGATCCAACAGCTGATTTTCCTACAGTAAAAAGTTTTTCAAGAGACCAACTGGAAATGCAAATAGATATTATGATTAGATGGAGACTTGATTCCTCAAAAGTAAAAGATTTGTATTCAAATCTTCCTCAACAAAATTGGAAAAATGATATAATTGCTTCCATTGCAAGAGAACAAGTCAGAATAGTTACAAAAGATTTCAATACAATAGAAACAATTGAGAAAAGAGATTTTGTCGCTCAAACAATGAGAGATGCAATATGGAATAAACTTAGTACCTCAGAACCTCTTGCTGGAGCAATAATTGATTTCGAGTTTGAACTTAGAAATATTGGATATCCAGCAAAATACACTTCATCAATCGAAGATAAACTAGTATCAGAACAACAGAAGATTCAAGCAGATTTCCAAAGACAAATAGTAGTCATAAATGCTACTGCTAATGCCGAAAAAATTACGATAGAAGCTACAGCTAAAGCGAATGCAACTATTATTGAAGCAAATGCTACTCGAACAGCAATTGAATTAGTGTTAGAAGCTGCAGGTGCAGATCCAGGAAATGAAACTAGAATTGCAGAACTTTACCTTGTGGTGCAAACTCTCCAACAAATAGCACCTGACATCGATATGTTGATAATGGCACCTGATGGAACTCCTATACTTTTACCATCACCATCTTCTTAAATGGGTAGATAAACTAAAATCACTCTTCCCTTTTTCTTTAAAAATTAATCAATTAACATTCAGATACTTCTGCCTTTTTTGCAATCTGGTCAGCAAATGATTTTAAATTTTTATATGCATTTTCAGGATCTATTGAATTTATTGCTAATTTTTCAAATGGACAAACATTAGTTTTGGTTCTATTCAAGATATTATTCACTTTCTTACTATATTCACAATGAATATTGTTTTCTTTAAGCAATTTCATTCCAGATTCACTAATTGTAATTGCAAATACAGAAGAAATCCCTGAATAAACACAAAGCATAGCTGCTGCCACTCCAACAATTTTATCTGCAATTGATGAAGAAATTAAATTCTCCTCAAATATCTCAATGGCTTCTAATAATCCAGTAATTCCTTGCTTTTTTGTTTCAAAAATAACATTACCCTTTTTCACAATAACCAAACTAAGTTTTTGATTTGATAAACGAAACTTAGCAATTTCTAAATCTTTTCTTTGCATAACCTTCATCAAGTAACTAGTTGAACCTTAGAAAAACATTACTTTTTATATATTAAATTGTTCTAGGAAAACACCTTTTTTATTTCAAAATTTCGAATCACACCATTCAAAGAGGAGTTTACCTTAGAAAAATTGAAGTGCAGAAATACTACACTATTAATTGTGGGAGGTGAATTTATGCCAGTTATAAAAATTATTGAGTTGATAGGAAGTTCAACAAAAAGTTGGGAAGAGGCTGTACAAAATGCTGTAACAGAAGCAGGGAAAACAATCAATGGTATAAAAGGAGTCCATGTAAAAAGATGCACAGCAAAAATAGAAGACAATAAAATAATAGAATACAATGCCGATGTAAAAATTGCTTTCACTGTAAAAAGATAAAATTAACACTTGACTTAAAAACAATATTGGTCTGTAGGAACACATAAATCACAATATTTCATTTACTCTTTGATAATAAAACTACTGGGAGATAGATGCAGTGGGCTTCTTCAAAATGTTCAGAACTCCAAAAACAACAATTGAACTGAAGATTCCACGAAATTCATTTTATTTAGGTTCAAAAATAGATGGAACAATTAGCGTATCATCAAACGAAGAATTTGATGCTACAGAAGTTAGAGCAGAACTAAGGTGCATCGAAAAACGTCGCCGAGAAAGATGGGTATACAATGAACGACTTAGACGTAATATGCGACATGAATACTGGGATACAGCCACTCATTTGTCAGATGACGTAAAAGTCAGTGGTCCAATTCACTTTGTACCCGGTTTTAAAAAGGCATTTCCAGTAAAAATTAATCTTCCATCAAGTGGACTTGAAACATTAGATAGTATAGATGCGAATGTCACTTGGCTACTCAAAGGTGTAGTTGCTGTAGATGATCGTCCAGATGCTACTAGCGACACATTTGAACTTCAAGTAATCCGTAATACGAGTTCTTCGACTAAAAATGAAGTAGAAATGGTACCCTGTGAGTACTGCAAGTCTTTGATGCCTTCGTCTTCAAGTTGCTGTCCAATTTGTGGAGCTCCTAGAAAAAGCTGATATTAAAAATGATTTGCTAAGAAATTGTCTGATTAATTAGAAAATTTATGTTTCATTCTTCTGTTTTATTTAGAATTTTTTCTATCAATTCTATTACTTCTTTTCCACTTTCAGCTTTGATAGGAACTTCTGTATCTTTTTCAATTGAATCTATAAATTTTCTAATTAGTTCCGAGTGTCCAAAGTAAAGATTCCGTGCAAGTAATCTAATCCCAGAATTTGTTGTTTCTTTTGTATATTGCCACATATAATTCATTGAATTAGAAAGTACTTCAAATGCTGTATGTTCTCCACCGCCTGCTAATTCTATGACTGTGTCACGGAAAAAATCTATTAACATAACACGTTTTGTTCCTATGACCATTAAAATCCATTCATCTCTAGGAGCATCAAATGCAAAACGAAGATATGCAGTAGCATCAGAAGATTTTGAAGCCATCAAAGCTTCTACTCGACTTAAAGGTTGACGGTTATCCAAGAATTTTGTTTTAGAAGCCCATTTAACAGAAACGCTTCCCAGAAATTCCAGAATAGAATAAAGCATATGGGGAGATTCATCAAAAAATAGACCTCCAGGAAGAGAAGGATACCAAGTAGGCAAACGACGTTTCAAATTTGAAAGTTGAATAGCAATTGCACCAGTGATTTTTCCCATTTCGTTAGAATCACGAAGCTGTTTTACTTTTTTCATTGATCTAGAAAATAAAAAGTTATGACTAACACATAGTTTTACATTATTTCGACGAGCTGCAACTATCATCTCTTCTGATTCTTTAGAATTCATTGCAAACGGTTTTTCTACTAAAACATGACATCCAGCTTCTACAGATTTAATTACAAGCTCATGATGAGCGAAAGGTGGAGTGCAAATTACTATAATATCTAAATCTTGTTTTAATAGCTCGTCAGTAGTTTCATAACAATTAGGTATGTTAAATTTCTCAGCTGCTTTTTTGACACTTTCCATTACACTGCTAGTTACTCCAACTATCTCGATTCTGGGATCACGTTGAAATGAAGGAATATGTCGAGTAGTAGATACCCAACCAGTTCCAATTACACCAACTTTGTACATATTCATTTTTCACCTAAAGATTTGTATACTGAAAGAGTGCTGGCAGCCACAGCGTTCCAGCTGTATCTTTCTTCATATTTACGTTCAATGAATTCTCTAGCATTTCTACCTATCTTTTGAGCTAATTCAGGAGATTCTACTAGACAAAGTATTGCTTCTGCCAATTGTTTAACATTTCCAGATTCAACAAGAAGTCCAGTTTTATTCTGGATGACCAATTCAGATGTCCCAGCAACATTAGATGCAACAGTAGGTAACTGTGAAGCCATAGCTTCTAATACTGTAAGGGGCATTCCCTCCGTCAATGAAGGACGAACAAATATTCCCCCTTCTTGAAATATTTCTGAAATACTTGGAACTTTTCCAAGAAAAACAAAATAATCACTCAGACCTTTGTTAGCAACCATTTCTTCAAATTGCTCTTTATGTGCTCCATCTCCGATAATTTTGAATAAAACTTTTTTTGAACTT
>JARRMA010000157.1:0-7336 GCA_037386505.1 Candidatus Bathyarchaeota archaeon | reverse complement strand
TGACCTACATCATCAGTAAGTATTACGGTAGCTTTTGTCCACAGATCTACTCCTACAGCTGCACCTTTGCCCGTTGCTATTGCATTAATTATTGTAGCTGCACCATGAGAAATTGCTTCAGCCTTTGCGATCAAGGAACTACCCTCTGTTTACTAAGTTGATTCAAAATTGCGGCCCTCATTATCTTAATAGGAGCTTGACATCCTGTCCAGATTTCGAAAGCAATAGCCCCTTGATAAATTAACATTTCAAGTCCAGAAACAATCTTTGCACCAACAGCCTCAGCATCTTTTATTAGTCTTGTTTTTAATGGATTGTAAATAATATCCATTACAGCTAAATCAGAACGCAGATATTCAAGTGGGACTGGACTTTTGCAAGCATCTGGATTCATTCCCACTGATGTTGCATTAACTAATATATCTGCAGTTGATAATTCCTCCATGAGAACATTAGGGGAAAGGATCCGAGCATTAACTTTAAGTCCTGAACTTTTTAGCATTCCTGCCAATTTTTTTGCTTTATTAAGGGTACGATTGAGAATAACGAGCTCTTTTAAATCTTGGCTGACTTGATGTGCAATTGCTTTTGCAGCTCCTCCAGCTCCCAAAAGCACAAGTTTCTTTTTTTCAAGGTAGATTTGATTTTCTTTGAGAGCAATTATTACACCACTTCCATCAGTGTTATAACCAATTAGCTTTCCTTGCCGATTAATAACGGTATTAACCGCATTTATGGATTTAGCCACACCTTCCAAGATATCTAAATATTTAGTAACAGCATTCTTATGCGGCATAGTTATGTTTAACCCCAGTATCCCTAAACTCTTCGCACCCAAAATTGCTGTTTTCAAGTTTTGGGTATTAACTTGGAAAGCTACATAAACAAGGTTTAAACCCAATTCCTCAAAAGCTGCATTATGCATTGCCGGGCTAAGGGAATGTTCAACTGGATCGCCCATGATTGCGCAGATTTTTGTTTTACCATTTATTCTCATTATTTTACCCCTAAAGTCTCATATGCCAGATTCACTTCTTCCAGAGTCAATTGACCTTCCGCTGTTTTTCGCTTTTTATCAAGAGAAGCAAATGTGAAAAAAGCACCAAACAATGGAGATACCAATCTAGAATGTTTTCCAAACTCACTCATTGCAAAACAAACAATTTTGATTTTCTTAGAGACATCAGAAATAAAATTTAACAAAACTAGATTATCGCTCATATTTTGAGCGGTTGTTATTATTTTACAAATATCAGCTTCCAAAACAAGCATTTCATTAAGAATATTATTCAATTCTGGCAAAGAAGGTGTTTTCTTAAAATCGTGATAAGAAACAATAACTTTTGCTTCATAATTATGTAGATTAGAAATTAATTTTGTTTGATTCTGAATTCCAAGATCTACATCGACATAATTAAACCCATTTTTAGCCGCTTCAATCAAGATGCTTTGACGTTCAGATTCAGTTCCAGAAAATGTGCCATGTTGTTTTACCGATTTATTAGTAGCAATCAATGGTATTTTAGTATAAGAAGAAATTTCATTTACCCGATTATATTCTTCTAGATAATCTAACCTGATTTCAATAAAGTCAGGATTTTGAGCTTCAGCTTTTTGGATTAGATTGATACACTCATCAATAGTCTTGGGAGGAAGTGAGACACAGACTTTGATTGTCAAAGTTCAATCACTGCTTCTTCTTTAACCAATGTTCCGAAGTGTCTACCACCCACTTCTACACGTGCTAGAATTTCATCTCCTTTTTTCAGATCTGTAACTGCTTTTGAACCATTAGGAGTAACGAGACGTATTGTTTCTGCATTTTGTGTAATTAGTTTCAAAGTTTTGTTTTCATATTCTGCTTCAATAAGTAACATAGGTCTCCACTCAATTTTTGCTCGTGCAACATTTGTTAATCGCAAATTCCCTTGTCGATCAACAACTAGAGCTTCTTCACCAGTTTTCAATTCAGACAGATATCTAGTCCTTGTAGGAGATGTCAGAGTATACAAAGATAGGGGACCTGCATTGACTCTGAAAGGGCGGGTTTCTACATATGGACTCTCATGAACTTCAGCCTGAACAAGAAAAAGACCAGAAGATTGGCAACCCAAAAGAATTCCTTCTCCAGGTTTCATTAACTCACATGTGTCGATACAGATTCGAGCACCAGTTCCAATTTCCTTAATCTCAGAAACTTTGACGGGAACCAACTTGACAGTCGTAAGAGGCTTCTTGATAAATTCCGCAGTTTTTTTGAGCTCTTCAGAGCTGTCAGTTTTCAAAACTACCCCATCTGATCCAAGTTCTAATGTTTCTAAAGCAACTTTTGCTTCCTTGACATTCGAAACCTCTGCGAGTAATTTGGTTTTTCCTCTTGTTCTAGCAATAAGGTTCTCTAAAGGAATTATTTTCCAATCTGGAGTTCCAACTATAATGTAATCAGCCTCTAAATTAGCTGCCTCTAATGCTGTTATTTCATCATTTTTGCTCCGGATAATTATTTTAAGGGCAATAGTTTTTCCTTTATTCTTTAACATTTTCAAAGTTTCAGGATTAAATTTTGATAAAACAGTAATGTCTGATTCCTCTGATTCTGAAGCAACTTTCACACCAAATTTTTTTGCACCGATGATGTCATCCATATTAACCAATATTACATCACAGGTTTGAACCGCAGATTGAAACAATTTGGTTTTCTGGTTTTCTGAAAGGTTGCTGCTAACTTCAATCCAAAGTTCCTTCATTAAGATTCACCAAGAATTTTCATAGCATCAGAAACTGAAAAATTCTTATGAACAATAGCAGAAAGTGCTTTAATCATCTTAGTTGGGTCTTTATATTGGAATACATTTCTACCGATAGAAAGGCCAGCTCCCCCTGCATTTATCGATTCTTTTACCATCTGTAAAACATCTAAACTAGTTTCAGCCTTAGGTCCACCAGCAATAATTACTGGAACAGGACAAGAGTCTACAACCTGTTTGAATGTTTTCACATCGCCTGTATAATTTGTCTTAATAATATCAGCTCCTAATTCAGCTCCTAATCGTGCAGCATGAGCTACTACATCCACTGCATGAGAATCTTTGATTTTTGGTCCACGAGGATACATCATAGCCAAGAGGGGCATACCAAAGTCATCACATTCGCAAGCTACGTTGCCCAATATTGATAGCATCTCTGCTTCATGGTTAGATCCAATATTAACATGGACTGAAACTGCATCTGCACCTAATCTTATCGCATCGGCCACAGAACAGATTTGCACTTTGTTGTTCGGATCTGGGCAATGCACAGAAATTCCAGATAAATGAATGATTAATCCAGAGTTTTTTACCTTCAAGTATTCAGCATTTAGAATCCCACATCCAGCTGCTCCTCGGATCGTATTATGACCGAGTGCAATAAATTTCACGCCATCAAGCACAGGATCTTTTCGTATTCTTCCCACAGTAGTACTCATCCCTTTGCCTTCCATCCGATCAAGTCGAGTCTGGGGGCGATCTTTTTCCCAAGTGACTATAACCGGTTTTTCTGGAGCTGATGGAAGGTTTAGATTTTGAGGTTCGCCAACAAAATTTTCCATAGCGTCAGCTACATCTTTGGGTTCAACCTTTTTTTCTGTCTCAACAAAAACAGCTTCCATATGACCATCAATTGTTGAAACTCTATGGCAACTCGCTGAAACATTAAAATCTGCAGGTTTTGATGCTGTTCCTAGTATCTTTTGTGTTTCTGACTCAAGTTTGGTTTCTTCACCATTTATGAACGGGATAACATTATCTACAATATCCAAAGAGGCAACGCCCGGATAACCTGCGCCAGAAATTGCCTGCATCGTAGAAACTATTAGACTTCTTATTCCAAATACGTCATAGATTGGCTTAAGCGGTAAAGTAAGAACAGTTGTGCTGCAATTTGGATTAGTAACAATTGCCCCATCCCATTTCCTATTTTTTCGTTGTTTATCAATAAGGCTAACATGATCACAGTTTATTTCCGGATTCAACATTGGAACATCAGAATCCATTCTATGCGAAGATGCATTACTTACTACAACATGACCTGCTCTAGCAAATGCTTCTTCAACATTTCCAGCAACTTCAGAGGGTAAAGCGGAGAAAACAATATCTACATCTTTAACTTCGCTTGGATCGATGTCAACAACTTCCATTGCTGCAACAACTTCAGGAATTGGAGTAGTTTGTCTCCATCTAGAAGCTTCGTCGTATGTTCTTCCTTTACTTCTTTCTGAGGCCGCCAAGGTTGTAACATTAAACCATGGATGCCCTTCTAATAATTGGATAAAAATTTGTCCTACATTTCCTGTTGCACCTAATACAGCTGCTTTTAACATTTTCAGTCACCATTTAATGCATTTCTAATTAAGTTTAGAACCTTCTCTTTTTGCTCCCATTCTACAAACAAGAGTATACTAGATGTGATAGTCATTAATCCAAATATATTAATAAAATTCAATCTTAAAGCTTCAGATATCCTTCCAGTAAGACCAGGAGTTTTCTCTAAACCGACCCCTTTGATTGTGATGAAAGCTAATTGAGTTCTAACAGACATAGCTAATGTCTCCTCATGAGCTAATATTATTTGATGAAGCTTTTCCAAAAGAATTTTTGAATTAGAATTTTCGGATACATAGAGAATCATTGAATCATAATTCAAAGATAATCCTAATAATTCTGCATAACATTTCACTGTTTCACTCAATTTCTCTATAACTTTTGGATGAGAAGAGACACCCTTTCCAACTACAGTCACTAACATGGTAGGATTGGAACTCGTCAACTCAACATTCAAGTCATTTGATAAAGATCCATTGATTAAAGTTCCCTCTACATTTAGATTACCATGACTATGCTTAATTACTCTAACCTTGATTGAAGCATCTTTATATCGCAGAGCTTTCCTGTGAATGAATTTTGTCCCCGAATCAGCTAATCCAACCAAAGTACCTACATCGATCTCCGGAAGACGCTTTGGGTAATCGATAATTTTTGGATCTGCTGACATAATGCCCTCAGCATCAGTAACTAAAATAAGTTCATCTACCTCTAAGGCCTTAGCTAAAATAAAAGCTGTTGTGTCACTTCCACCCCGTCCTAGGGTAGTGACTCTATTTTCTTTTGTTCTACCAATAAAACCTGCAATAACAGGGATAATACCCTTTTCAACCATGGGAAGAATATTCTGCTTAGCTCTCATATAACAAAGATCAAGAATTGGATTAGCGTCAGAGAATAGATCATCAGTTATTATAGGCCATTCTGGATCATGTGGATCAACATAACGTGAGTTAACACCTTGGGCTTTTAAAGCAGCGGCTATAATTCGGATACTAGTTCTTTCACCCATCGCAAGGATCTCATCTAAATCTTTCTTATGCAACTTTCCATTAGAACTATTTCTAGCAGCGTGAAACAGTGTATCAGTTGTTTTACCCATAGCTGAAACAATAACAGCAATTTGGGTACCTTTTTTGGCTTCTTCAGCAACTGCAGTAACCGCTCTCAATATCCGTTCATGGTCTGAAAGACTTGAACCTCCAAACTTGACCACAATTCGTTTTTGATGAATGAATTCATTATTTTCTTTCATAAAACTAAACTCTCCAAAAGCCCAGAAAGCTAAAAACTTCGTAATTCAGCAAACTGAGCTTAAAAATAAAAGAAATAGCTAAAGCTATAGAAGTGCCAAGAAGTCATTGCTGAAGTCGTTGTGGGGCGATTCATAGGCCCAATTTCCTTTAATTTGAAAAAAACAGAATGTTTTCTTGTATAAAAGATTATCGTAGCATAAATAATAAAGAATTAATATTACAATGAAAAGTAACTATAATTAAACCATTTTCCTAAGATATTCTTTTATCTCAGCAACACTTTGGAAACCATATTCGATTTTATTGAAGTCTTGCCTCAAGTTATTTACATCTTTCTTGACTTCGGAAGGAATTCTTTTATCTTTTATGACATCTAAGATCAATAAACATAAAGATTCTATATCATCTAATTTGAAACCTCTTCGGGTGACCTCTTGAAAACCTATTCGTAAACCTGAAGGATCACTACGGTTATGTTGATTGTCATAGGGAAGAAGATTCTTATTCACAATTATATTGGCATCCTCAAGACTAAAAGCAAGCTTTTGACCCCCACCATACTCTTTAACATCAACAACTATTTGATGAGACATAGTAAATCCATTCTTTTTGCCCAAAACGTTTACACCATTTTCAAACAAACACTTAGCTGCTGTTTGAGCATTCTTAATGGTTTGTTTTGCTAATTCTTTTCCATAAATTTTCATTTCAAGTGCAGCTAATCCCAGAGCAGGAAGCCTACCAAGATGAGTGTTAGAAGCGCTTAACGGAAAAACAGCATGTTGGACTTTCTTTATTGCTTTCTTAGTTCTTTCATCTTCACAGTTAGCAAGAATAACTCCACCTTGAGGCCCAGGAAAAGTCTTATGGGTTGATGCGGTTATAAAGTCTGCACCTTCTTTAAGTGGATTTTGGAATTCACCTCCTGCAATTAAACCAAGAACATGAGCTGCATCATATGCTACATATGCGCCAGTTTCTTTCGCAACCTTAGCTAATTCTTTAATTGGGTGAGGAAATGGGAATACACTACCCCCAAAGGTTACTATTCCAGGCCTTGCAGCATCAATTATTATTGCAGATTTTTCTGAGTCTATATTTAGTTCATCAATATCATAAGCGTGATTAATAGTCTCCAAACCTAGAACTCTTCCAGCAAGTCCAGAGTAATCGTGAGTGATATGAGCCCCAGCACTTAACGGCAAAACAACCATGCGATCGTTTTTAGTCGCTAAAGATAATCCTTTAAATGTTGCTAGATTTGCATGTGTTCCAGAAACAAGTCTGACATCAGCCCAATTACAGCCAAAAAGATTTTTCATCAAATCTGTTGTAAAATCTTCAATTTGAGTCATATATTTTTGACCTTGATAATGTCTAGCTTTGGCGTGTCCTTTGAGGTCGTTCTCCCCTTCTGCATATCTCGATTCTAAATCATTTGACAAACTCAGCATTTCTTCTACTGCAGGAGACTTAAGCCCCTCACTTGCAATAAGGTTAATACATTCTTTCCCTCTATATCGTTCGTGATTCTCACTTGCTTCAATTAAATTACTAGCTATTTCAAGAAAGTTATCTTCCACCGCCCGTTTTCCTCCCAAACAATTCCCTCAGGGCATTAGGTTGCTTTTTGAGCACTACCTGACTTATTTAGATTTCTTTGGTATACAACATCCATGATATATTTGTTCGAAAATAGATGTGTAAGACGTTCTATTT
>JARRMA010000156.1:0-4007 GCA_037386505.1 Candidatus Bathyarchaeota archaeon | reverse complement strand
GCTTAAGTTTGACTTTTCATAGCAGAGCCTCTATCTTTTAATATAACGAAAGCATCATCGAGAGTTTTTCTGTGATCAAATGCAATATCCAAATCTTTTATTTCCATTTCAGAGAAGCTATTCACTTCATCAACTTTGGTTCCTGGTATAATGTCTCCGTTTATGATCTTACAAAAAAATGCGATACTTATTACGTGTTCTCTGGGGTCTCTATTTGGATCGTCATAGATTCCAACAAGACTCTCTTTTAGTGAAGGATAAAAAATGTCTACTCTGAGATTGGTTTTTACAAACGAGACCCGCTTTAATGTTTCCACCAAAGTCTCCCTGAATAGAACTCTTCCTCCTGGAAGATGCCATTTTCCTCCTCCAGTAATGCCTATTTTTCTCTTAGCGAGAATTATTTTATGATTTGGTTTAATTATAACGGGGTTGGTGTCCACATATGCACTTTTTTGGACATACATTTTTAATCAAAATTAAATAATGTTTTGCTGTTATAAAATTCTGTGTCAGATAATTTTTTTCTTTTACAAGAAATTAGTTTGTCATTTTTCTATTATTGTGCCGTTCCAATAAATGTATTTTCTATACGGTAGTTCATTAATAGTTAACATATCATCATAAATAATATCAAGGTTAATTCCGTACTGTTTTAAGAATTCACCTAAATGGTAGCTTATTTCGAGACTAGTAGTATCAGCTTCCCATAGTCCCCAAATCTTATCTTCAGGTCCTCTGAAACCATAGCCGAAATCTTTTGGCAAGACAAAAGCTACTCTATCTTCATTATTTTTTTCCTCTCTGGGGTTCTCTTGTGTATATTTCCAGAATTTTTCTATAGCGTCAAAATGTTCTTCTTTTAAAATAGATCCTGTGTAGTTCTCATTACTGTCAAAGATTAGAACATACTTAGCTCCATTATCATAAGCATAGATCAAATCATCATACAACTCTTCACCTGACTCAATATACGGTGGATCCTCGTACGTCCAAGCTACTATAACCCCCCAATCTCTTTTTAACACAGTTGCTGCTCCCCTGTTGAGAGCTACGTTTATTTGTCTACTATAATTCCAGCCAAATTCAGCAAAAATTACATCATATCCTGCTAAATAATTAAACCAATAAAGAGTGTAATCTGCTGTAAACAATTTAAAATCTGAAGGGGCATAAGAAAAATTTCTGTCCCGCCATTCTTTCATATTTAACCAATAGTGCAAATGATAAACATATTGTATCGCTGCTTCTGTGCAAGTCTCTGCTTCGCCTTCATTCACCCATCTATATTCAAATTTATCTAGTTGTCTGCCACCTTGTTCGTCATCAAAATAAATTCCCTTAAAATTGTCATTATATTTTTTAGTGACATTAGCTATTAATTGCAATCTAGGATGACTATCAACAAAAACAATAAAATCCATATTTTTGTCAACAATGTATTTACAAGTTTCATCCAGCTTACTTTCTATATGTGATATTCCTGTACTGCCAATTGCAAAAAAGTTGGTGAAAGGGCTAACCTTATCAATCAAAGCTTTAATTTCATCTGTATCTGCATAAGCTGGACTAATACCTAGAAAAAAATCTGGTTCTTCTTCTTTTGTTTCTCTAGAAACGCCAAAGTTCCAAATAAACAAACTTGTAATTAAAATGCAAATAATAATAAAAACAAATATTGTTTTCATTCCATTCTATCAAATGAGTGAAAATTGATAAATCTTTTGAAAATGAAAAATATTTAACTTTAATATTTAAACCTAAAAATGTGATTTCGTCAGTTAATACTGAGAAGTATTACCCCTGTGATGATTAAAATTGCACTTGAAACAAGCTTGATAGAGATTTTTTCGAGTTTTCTGAGAAAAATATAAGAAAAGAATAAAATGAAAAGTAATTCAACTTGTAGAATTGGAACTATTATTGAAACCAAACCTTGACTTAAAGCAAAAAATGAAAGGAGCCATCCTAAAGCTATACCAATTCCTGGCTTCCAAAACATTTGGAAATCTTGTCGAGAAAAATTTGAGATTTTGTCTCCTTTGAAGAGTTTCATAACTGATAAGTAAACTATAAGGGATGTTGAATATCCTATCGCAGTGCCCAGTAGTGGTTGATCAATGATATTTAGGCTTTCTTTTCTTACAATTTGAGATGAAGCTAGAGCCAAAGCACCAAGTATCGGAACAATTAAACCCTTTTTTGAGATGCGTTTGGTTTGTGTGTTGTTTTGATTAACATATTTTCCAATGACTATTACACCAGTTACTACACATAACAGTCCAATCCAGTTTTCAATGGATAGAACTTCGTCCAGAAGTAAAATTGCAATAATCGAAGTGAATAATGGATATGTTGCAAAGATTGATGAATTAGCTGAAACACCTGCTGTTTCCATTCCTTTAAAGTAAAATATTCTTGCAATTCCTGGAGCAAATAGTCCTGCTATTATGAAAAGCGTCAATCCTTCAAGATTTATTGTATTCAGATCAGTGAAAAAGAAGGTTAAAGGCCAAAGGATAATATTACCCATAATTGTGACTGTCAATGATATGTAGAAAAAATTTGATTTATCTAAGTTTTTTCTAACTAAAATTTGGGATGAACCTAAAGCTAATGCAGAAAATAATGCAAATAGGATATCAAGCATGACACTATTGAATAATTATAGAAGCTTTTAAGGAAAACAGTTTTTTATTTCCATTAAAACGAAAATTAAATTATTAAATGAAAAAACACTTATTCTTATTTAACAATACTCAAAAAGGAGTCTTGTATTATGAAGAAGAAACTAATTTTCATGATTTTCATTTCTGTTTGGACGATTATCACAATTCTAGCGTTGACGTGGGGTAATAAATTAGATTGGCCAGATAATGTTCATGTAGATTATGGTTTTCCTTTTGTTTGGTCAACGCAAACTCTATCCACAATAGTTGGGGCAGTTAATATCTGGTCTGTTGATATCTCGGTATTAACAATGGATTTGATATTTTGGTTAGGAATTACGGTGATTATTTCACTGGCTTTAGTTTACATGGTTAAAGCCAAAAATTAAATTCTTTGTTTTTTCGTTATAAGAAAAATCATTGAACAAAATTTTGAATAATTTAGGAGAACAAGTTTTCAGAACAGTCAAATGAAAAGATTACTAGACTATAGAAGAAACGTATAAATAGTAATTAAGGGGGCTGTTTTATACTTAATTAGTCTGTGATCGGGATGAATACACCAAAAGAAGTCAATACATACTGCCCCAAGTGTCAAACTCATAGAATTCACACTGTTTCGTTATATAAAGCGGGTAAAAGAAGAGCTTTGGCAAAAGGAGAGAGAGCTCATGAGTTGCGAGAAAAGAAGGGGTATGGTGGACAAAAATTTCCTAGGCAAAGAAAATTTGCAAAAGTAACTAAAAAGCAGACATTACGATTAAAATGTAAAAACTGCGGTTTCATGCGCCATAAAAAAGGTCTTCGTCTTAAAAAATTGATAATAACCTAAAGTGGGGTGAAGAAAAATTGAGAGAATGGGATAAAGTAATACCTAAACCTAAAAGCACGTTCTTGAGAATAAAATGTCCTGACTGTGGAAATGAACAGTTTGTATTCAGTCATGCTACAACTTCTGTTAACTGTAATGTATGTGCAGCAGTTTTAGCAGAGCCTTCAGGTGGAAAGGCAACTTTAAAAGGCGAAATCACGGCTGTAATGGAATAAAAAAATAAGGAATCATAAAAAGATGGGATTAAGAAGACCTGAATGGCCTGAAGTAGGCGATCTTGTAATAGCTACAATCGAGCGAATAACCGATTATGGAGCCTATGTTAGGCTTGATGAATATAATAAAGAGGGTCTTCTACATGTTTCTGAAGTTGCTTCAAGATGGGTAAGAAATATCCGTGATTATATTCGTGAAAATCAAAAGCTTGTTCTTAAAGTTCTTAGGGTTCATGCGGATAAAGGGCAAATTGATCTTTCGCGTAGAAGAGTTACAAAGAGAGAAAAAAA
>JARRMA010000155.1:0-5842 GCA_037386505.1 Candidatus Bathyarchaeota archaeon | reverse complement strand
AAAAAATCATTGGTTCAATGATATCTACGATGAGTTGGAGCGATTAGGGGAATTAATAGATGACACTATGAATAAAGCATTTGATGAAACATCCAAGGATTCATCAATAAAATGGAATCGTTCAAAAGGATTTTCAATAAAATTTGGTTCAGATGGAAAACCAAGAATTGAAGAAATTAAACGTCCTCAAACTTTGGATGAAGATGAAGAACGTTTTGATGAACAGGATCCTTTAGTTGATCTTATTGACGATGGAGAAAGTTTAATTATATTAGTAGCTCTTCCGGGAGTCGAGAAAGAAGCGATTGATCTACGAGTAACCGAGAATTGTTTAACTTTTTCAGTTGAAGGATCTGATTTTGAATGGTCTGATGAATTAAAACTTCCATCTCGAGTAAACCCAAAGTTAGCGCATGCATCATATAAGAACGGTGTTCTAGAAGTTAAATTGAGTAAATTAAAGAAAAAAGCAGTGAAAGGTACCAAAATATTGTAAAATGAGGTTTGATATTGCCACATAAAGATAGAAAAATTAGAAAGTATCGTGGTTCCAGAACCCACGGATATGGTCAGATAGGTCAACACCGATGTAGAGGTGGAAGAGGTGGAACAGGAAAGGCTGGACTTGATAAGCATAAATGGACATATGTCCTGAGAAATTGTCCAACTTATTGGGAAAAGAAAGGTTTTGTATCCGCTAGAACGTTAAATAAAAAAGTTAGAGTAATTAACATCGGAAAATTGGATGATCTGACAACTAAATTAGAAAGTGAAAAAAAGTTGGAACATAAAGATCAAAAGATATTCCTAGATTTAAAAAATCTTGGATATGACAAGCTATTGGGAACAGGAGAAATCAACAAACCAATACTTGTTAGAATAGGGGCATATTCTGAATCTGCATCTAGAAAATTAGAAGAGGCCGGCGGAGCAATATTCAAAGAGGAAGAATAGAATCTTCTTTTTCCAATGTTTTTAACTGATTATTTTGAGTTGTCAAAGTGTTTATATTTATGTTTAACATACGCAACTTAACAAATCAGTTTATACCCTAAAATATTAAAAGTGAAGGCGAGTGGATCATGGCTGGCAGATTTCTTTCATTATTCGGGCCGCTATCAAGGTTTCTTCCTGAAATAAATTCACCTACCCGCAAAGTGAGTTTTAACGAGAAACTTTTCTGGACAGCTATGGCTCTCATAATATATCTTGTTATGAGTGAAGTTTCACTCTTCAACGTAACAGGTGGAATAAGTAATCAAGCAATCCAAATAATTTTTGCTTCTCAACAGGGAAAACTTACTGCACTTGGAATAGGTCCAATTGTAACAGGAGGATTAATTCTGCAGCTACTTATCGGATCTGGTATAGTAAATGCTGATCTTGGAAATCCTGAAGACAGATCCCTTTTCACAGCTGCTACCAAAGTTTTCTCAATAGTTCTTACAGGAGTACAAGCGGGTGCATATCTAATAGGTGGAGTATATGGTTCTGTAGATGCAATTACCGCTCTAATTGTTTTCGTTCAGCTACTAATCGCAGGTTTAGTTTTAATGCTTTTAGATGAAATGATGCAAAAAGGTTGGGGAATCGGAAGCGGAATAAGTCTTTTCATTATGGCAGGAGTAGCACAAACAATTATGTGGTCCAGTTTTTCTCCATTTGGACCAATGGCAGATGGTAAAAATTTTGGGGCATTCATTGCACTTGGACAAACAATTCTGGGAGGAGAAAATTTAGCTAATGCCTTTTTCAGAGTTGATTCAACTGGTGCACTTACTACTCTTCCAAGCATGACTGGTTTCTTAACAACAGTTGTTGTTTTCGTTTTGGTAATTTATATGGAAGGAATCAGAGTTGAACTTCCAATTTCACATGCTAATTACAGGGGATTTAGGGGTAAATACCCTGTCAAACTTCTTTATGTTTCTAACTTACCTGTAATATTTGCTTCAGCTCTCTTCGCAAATATTCAAGTCTTTGCTCAACTACTTTACGGTCAATTTGGTGGAGATAATTTCTTTGTTAATCTTTTAGGAACTTTTGAGCAACAAAATGGAAATCTTGTTAATACAGGAGGTCTAGCATATTACGTTACTTCGCCTCAAAGTTTAGGTCAAGTTGCAAGTGATCCAGTACGAGCGATACTTTTTGTGGTTATAATGGTAGCATTTGCTATAGTATTTTCAATTACATGGCTTGAAGTTGGGGGCTTAGGTCCTAGTAAAGTAGCGCAACAGCTTGTTGATTCTGGAATGCAAGTTCCAGGATTTCGTAGATCAGGCAAATCCATAGAATTAATTCTTAAGCGTTACATTCCAGTAGTAACGGTTCTGGGCGGTGCAATAATCGGATTAATTGCTTCTGTTTCAGGATTCTTTGGTGTGTTCGGTTCAGGTACAGGTATATTGTTGGCAGTTGGTATTTTGTATCAATATTATCAATTGCTTGTTCAGGAACAAGTTGCTGAGATGTATCCTGCTTTTGGTCGGGTGTTAGGTGGATAAATTTGAAAAGACCCATTATATATGATAGCAAAACAGGAACATTGATTAAAACCATCATTACTAAGCTTAAAGAATTTACAGAAGAGTTATACATAGGAAAAATCCAATCCTACTGGAGGATTTAGGAAAAATGAGTTCTTCTCTCGCTCAGCCTCCAGTCATAACCTTGTTAATTCTATTTGTATCAATATCTATGTCTTTTGCATCATCATTCATTAATAGTCGTTTTATGCCTAAAGAGCATCGACAAAAAGTTGCAGCACTTAATCGCAAAATTTCTCAACTGAGAAAAGAAATAGGAGAAAATAAGAAAACTGCAAAAAGCACAGATGATAAAAAACTTTTACGAAGGACTCAGAAACAAGAGAAGCATCTTCTTCAACTTCAATCACAAGCTCTTTCATTATCATCTAAGCAATTTAGAGTTTTACCTATAACAATGGCGCTCTTCCTTGTTGTTTGGCTCTTATTAACAGGGAACGTTCTTGGTTTCAAATTATTTACTAGTCCTTTTATTGGTCCTGAACCTGTAGCTTACTTACCTTGGTTAGGCGGAGTAATGCCGTTAAGCTTGTTTTACTGGTACCTTATTTGCTCATTCTTATTTGGTAGCTTATTTTCTAGAATTTTCGGATTGACTGGTCAAACAGATTAATTTTTCTAAAACTTTTCATGAAAAATAGGGGAAGCACGAATATGAAAAATCTTGAAAATAGCGACAAAAAGAAGATTATTATATGTATTAGTGGAATGACTGGATCGGGAAAATGTACTATAGCTAAAAGATTAGCGGCCAAATATGATTTTGATTATTTTTCTGGGGGAAACGCTTTAAGAATTTTAGCCCGAGAAGAAGGTTATCATTCAGATGTGACTGGATGGTGGGAATCAGCTGAAGGATTGGATTTTCTTAACCAAAGGTTAGGGGATCCTGTTTTTGACAAAAAAATTGATCAAAAATTGTTACAATTAGCGAAAAAGGGTAATGTTGTTCTCGACAGTTGGACTATGCCGTGGTTGTTAGATACTGGTTTCAAAGTGTGGTTGGAGGCTTCATCTAAAGTTAGAGCCAGACGAGTAGTAGGCCGTGATTCAATTAGTCTTGAAGAAGCAATAGAAGCTTTAGAAGAAAAAGATGAAAGAACTCGACAAATATACAAAAATCTTTATGGTTTCGATTTAGGTTATGATCTTTCTCCATTCAATCTCATTCTGTCTACAGATGATTTAGAACCTGAAGAGGTCTTTTACGCGGTTTACTTAGTAATTGATCGCCTATTTTTCAATGATCAATAAAATATTTGATCAAGAATTTTTTCAAAATCATATCTATTTAGACTTTTTTTGTAAATTCGTAAAATCTCAACTAATTTCTTTTTATTTATTCTTATTCCAATTTTTTCCTTTACAATCTGTGCATTACTTAAGTCTCCATGATCCAATCCAAATACATCAAGCTCGTAGCATTGATCCAAAATATTTCTTAAAATTTTTCTTAATAGTTGATAATCTTTTTCTTCAAGAGATTTAATCCATTCCGGAAAATATTTTCCTTTAATTAATTCCATTATTAAAAAATTTTTACTTGCTTTAACAAATTTTGGTCCAACGTTAACAGAATTTGCGATTCTCATCATTTCTGCTTCATGAAACATTTCTCTTCTATCTGAATCAACTCGACGTATTTTCATCGCAAATATGCCATCATTGGTATAAATTATTACGACAATACCAACACATCCTTTACCTAAGATTGGAATGCTAAAAATGCTTTGATCTCCGTTAAACTCGATTTTTTTAACCCCAAGTTTATGTAATTTTTCTAAGCGTTTTTCAAATTCAATCTGTGTAAATCTAGGGTAACATAAAATTGAAGGATAATTTTTTTCTTTAAGCCCTTCTAACGGAATAATTTCATTAGGAGAAGTTTAACATCAGGAATGGTGCATTTATTCTAGCATCAGCAGTTGCTTCTTTTCCTCCAAAAACTATTCATGTTGCAGTAGTAGATCCTGGAGTAGGAACAAAAAGACGTCCAATTGTTATAGAAACTAAAAAGAACCTATTTGTTGGACCAGATAACGGACTATTAATTTTAGCAGCGAAAAAAGAAGATATTTTGAAAATCTACTCAATTGAAAATTCCCAATATATTTTATCTAAAATTTCAAAAACTTTTCATGGAAGAGATATTTTTGCTCCAGCGGCAGCATATCTTTCAACAGGGATATCACCTTCCTTGTTTGGACAAGAAATTCATGATTATCAAATTCCTAAATTTTCAAAAAAGAATATTAGAAAAGGAAAAATTATTGGAGAGATTCTTCATGTGGATGATTTTGGAAATGTGATAAGTAATATTGCGTCTGAAGATCTTAGACAAGCTGAACTATTAGATAGGAATTCTCTTAAAGTTAACATAGGTAAAAATACATTAAATCTAGAGTTTTGTTCAGCTTATGGAAATGTTCCGATTGGAATTCCTTTAGCTCTAATTGGAAGTAGTAACTTCTTTGAATGTTCTGTAAATAAAGGAAATTTCAGCAAACTTTTTGATGTGCAAATTGGAGAATTTTTTAGCGTCTCAGAAAACATTTCAATTTAAGTTGATAATTTTGTTAATTAGTAAGGTTCTATCCATGTTTCCCTATTAATTTTCGTGAGAATGTATCCAATAATTAATCCTGCAGCAAGTCCTCCGAAGTGAGCAACAATATTGACTCCTTCGCCCGTAGTTAATATTAAAAGTAAAAACCCATATAGTAATGCTCCTACAATAGATTGTCCAAATGTTTTTCTCATAAAGATTATATTTGCACCATACATGCCAAATATTGCTCCAGATGCACCAGCAGAAAGAGTGTAAATTGGCATAAGAAATAATGTAAGAATATTTCCTGAAATCCCTGAGATTATGAAAATAAAAAAATATTCTTCTGGTTTAAAGAGTTCTTCTGCTCTTAAACCAAAAAGAATTAAAAAAATCATGTTTAACGCTAAATGTGTTATATCTACATGAACAAAGATTGATGTAAAAAGTTGCCAGTATTGTCCCTGTGAAACGTAAAGATTGAATTGACCCAGCTGGCTTAAAACTGTAGGATTAGTTTGAATAAAGTCTCCACCAACGAGAGATGTATAAAAATAAACAATAACATTTGCAGCTACCAGAATTGTTGTTGGGGTTAAACCAAATGTTTTTCTCATTTTTAAACAACCAGAAAAGCAATTTAATCATTATATATTAGGATACCCCGATCAATATTTGTCTACATAAAAAATAAGGACTTATTTTTTAATTCACTTTGTCAGTTTTATTTAAATCGGTAAGTCTA
>JARRMA010000154.1:0-4041 GCA_037386505.1 Candidatus Bathyarchaeota archaeon | reverse complement strand
TATGATTGTCTTACAATGTATACATAATGCTTTTCTAATTTCGCACAATCTTCTAAGAGAAGGGTAGAAATTTTGTATAACATAGAATCTTCAAATAAGTTGAACTATTTTCAGAAGAGAAAATTTGTTCATCATTCAGCAACTCTGTGTATTTTCATGCTAACCATTCTGTCGTTATCCCTTCTTCCCTACGTTTTCTCTCAAGCTCCTAACCTCAGAGTAGTAGAGGCGCAAGAAACAAATCAAATAACGCTGTACGGCTCGGCAATACTAGGTTGGGGATTCACTGAAAGTTCAATAAGCCGGCCTGGACCACAAATCGAATTTCAGGAAGGACAACTCTATAACATGACATTAATCAGTGCTGATGGGGTGACTCACAAGTTCTTTGTAGACTACAATGGAGACGGCACTCCAGACGATGACGAACCTGTTTCGCCAGACTTCAGCTCAACAATCAATTTTCAGTTCACTCCCAACAAAACAGGAGAATTCACTTACTATTGCCACTATCATCCCAGCACCATGTATGGAAACGTCAGCATAGTTCCGGAATTCAGTTTAATAGGCTTGATACTCGTTATGATTGCGCTGGGTCTAATTCTAGTAGTTTATAAAAGAAAATAACAGACGTGCATAAGCATGAAGAACTTCATAAAGAAAGGTTAAATCTTTATGCCAAACCCGTCTGCCCCGTCTTTACGGCTTGGAGAGCGGGATGAAAGTATACTTGACGCGCGCGCATTTTTTGTTAACCTCAACCCACTTATTGCATTCGTATGGGACCTCAACTCTTGGAATGGAAAAGGCTTTAACAATACAGTTACAAATCAATTTCTACAATAATTTTTGGTGAAACAGTTTGTCTGGAATACTTGGGACACACGCTTATCTTGGAGCAGACCTGAACCTCATTTTTCAGCTGATAACACTTATACTCCTTATTATAAGCGTCGTTTTCAAGATGCAGAAAAAATTCAAGACACATGGTCAATTGATGGGTGTTGCAATTGTCATGCACATAATTTCTTTCGTCGCAATTATGGGGCCAGTCTTCTTTACAGATTTTAAAGGACTTGTCTCACTTGTTTCATATCCCGAAGTTCAAACAATGTGGATTCACGTAATTCCTGGGCTTATCTCAATGATACTCGGAACTTTAATCGTATTGTTATGGGCTCTAAATCCAAATAATTTAGCTGCTTGTAGAAAACGAAAAAGAATCATGGATATAACAATCACACTATGGTTAACGTCACTAATATTTGGATTAACGACCTACACACTATTTTACACATAACACATAATCACTCATAAACAGTGGCGGGTAAATTTTTCTTGACTGCAATGCACATGCGTTAGAGGTACAACCATATTTCTCAATAGCTGTTTTGAGGTTAATTCAATCATCATGACGGTTCAGATATAAGATATTTGGATTTTCTATTTCGTGGGCTCGTGATATTATCTTAGCGTAACTCCTCAGTAATAGAGTCAATTTTTTGCCGTGTGAAATTCTTATTTCAGGCTCAAGATTGAATGCTTCCCTTTTGAGCTTATCAAAAAGTTCTAATGCACTCAAAATTCTCCTCTCTAAATCTTCATCTATTTAATTAGGGATTAAAAACTAACTTAAACTCTTGCGACTGTCATATATATGTCACATATATTTTTGTTAAGCCGAGCTTGATTAATCGCTAAACAGTTACCACTCTCCTATACGGTGTAACTTAGGTAACCCCAGCTATCGACATTAAAAAACAGCTACAAAATACATCAAAGAAAAAAGACGTTAGTTAGTCGTTTGGGGTTAAATTAAACCTTTACAACTCGAATAAAGTGTACCTTTGATACATACTGTAATAACATTCAAACACAGAAAATTTTAACAAAACTTATTATTGTCGATACAAATACTTCTATTGGTTCCCATAGGCCGACAACTGAAAGGAATCAATAGAAGCACGTTTGATGGAATCAGCAATTTTTTCCTTCAGCTAAATTTGAAATATGCTTTCAGTAAGTGTGGTTATCTAAAAAGAGTTGAATTTGAATGTCGTACGAAAAAGAATACGTTCGTGGGCTAAGAGATGTTGCCGCGTGTCAAACACGTCTGAGTTTTGTGGATCCGTTAGGAGCACTATACTATGTCGGTTATGACCTTGATCGACTCATAGGTCGCGTGAATTATGAAGAAGTAATTCATCTTTTGATGTTCAGAAAACTTCCAGATGAACTTGAACTGAATGCTATTCGACAAAAACTGTTTTCAGAAATGCGACTCCCCCAGCAAGTTATTAAGAACATTAAAGAATCGCCAACTAGTGCTCATCCAATGCAAATATTGCGTACTTCGATTTCTAAGTTAGGTGAATATGATGAGCATCCTAACGTGTTCTCTGAAGCAGTTAATATTGACAGAGCGATTAGTTTAGTGGCAAAAGTTCCAACTCTAGTTTCAGCAATTTATAGAATTAGAAATAATGAAGAAATTGTACACGCTAAAAGGGAGTATAGTTTCTCTGAAAACTTCCTTTATATGTTTAGAGGAAAATCTGCGGATGAAAAAGAAAAAGAAGCAATTGACCGTTACATGATACTGCATGCTGATCATGGGTTAAATGCATCTACTTTTGCTGCCCGGGTTACAGCAAGCACGCGTTCAGATGTTTATTCCGCAGTGACCTCTGCAGTTGGAACCCTTAGGGGAAAATTACATGGTGGAGCCAGTGAGAGGGTTATGCACATGTTATCAGATGTGGATAATGTCAAAGATGTGGAGGATTATATTCAAGGTCTGCTTTTTGATGGAAAGAAGATTATGGGCTTTGGTCATCGAATTTATACAGTAAATGATCCTCGATCAAGACATCTAAGAAAAATAAGCAAAGCTTTGTGTCAGCAAATTGACCGGATGGAATTATATTATACAGCCAGAAAGATTCAAAATGTGGTCCATAACGAAAAGAAGATTTTTCCAAATGTAGATTTTTATGCTGCTATTGTTCTTAGTGCAATGGGTATTCCTAAAGAATACTTCACATTATTTTTTGCTTCAAGTCGGATAACTGGTTGGGTAAGCCACATATTGGAGCAGTACTCAGATTCAGTTTTGCTTCGTCCAACCTCACGATACATAGGCGCCTATGGTACGAAATTTGTGCCAATTGATAGGCGTTAACTAATAATGTACTAGAGAAAAGAGTTTGCTCTGATCAATTTTTACATTCTAACATTGAGTTAGAAATGTAATTGAAAAAGTGGTGAAAAAGATCAAAATTAAAGTTTATCACATATGGATACTTGCAGTAATTTCCTGTATATTATCGCTGATTACGTTTTAGTCAAATAATTTTAGGGACCCCATTTTTAAATAATATACCTTTCATTGCTGATATCAACAAAATGGGTGAACTAAGAAACCTATACAGGTTTGGATTTGGGTAAAATTTTACCCCCAACCCATTTTTTAAAATTCTGGAATGCGCGTGTATCCATAAAATTAATTAATTCAAATATTTAACCAAATTAAGGGGAAAGTGTAAACATTGGTTGAATTGATCATTGGCGGTTTAATTGCAACAATAATAATCATAGTTGTGCTACTGATTTTTTACTATTATAACAGAATAAGGATACTATACAACAGAATTGAAGAAGCATGGGCACAAATTGATGTTCAACTGAAAAAACGTTATGATTTAGTGCCAAATCTAGTAGAAACTGTGAAAGGTTATGCAAAACATGAAAAAGAAATCTTTGAAAAAGTTGCCCAAGCTAGGCAAGGAATGGTAACCGGAACAAGAGAAGAACGAATGGAATCATCAAACCAACTCACAAGCACGTTAAAATCTTTGTTTGCAGTTGCAGAAAATTATCCAGTTCTCAAGGCAAGTGAAAATTTCAAATTATTACAAGAACAACTCGAGGGTATTGAAAACAAAATTGCCTATGCACGTCAATATTATAATAGTTCAGTATTAAACTACAACAACATCATAACAACTGTCCCAGGAACATGGTTTGCAGGAAATAGAACAA
>JARRMA010000153.1:0-7550 GCA_037386505.1 Candidatus Bathyarchaeota archaeon | reverse complement strand
AATATAAAATTGGCAAAAAATATGGGTATTGATGTGAATCTTTTTTCTGTAATAACAAAAGAAACCTTTGAATATATAGATGACACTATTGGATTTGCCAAATCACTTGAAATTCCTATACATTTTTCATCTGTTGACAACGTTCCAAGAGAATTTATGGAAATATCTGAAGCTGACGATCTAAAGATTAATGAAACAAGTCATGTCTTTGAAAAATTAGTAAAGGAGAAAAAGGAATATAAAAAAATACATTTTGAAAGAGACTACTTCAAATTCCAATCTTTAGGAGGATTCAATAGATTTATTACTTGTTCCTCTGCATCAACAACCGTTTCTCTTAAACCTGATGCTTCTGTAGCTCTTCCTTGTCCCTTTTTCACATTAATCAAAATCGAAAAAAACCAATCTTTGAAAAATAACCTAAATACTGAAAAAGTTAAGAAGATTATGAATGATTGTGGAAAATGGGATTTTTGTAATAGTTGTTCAATAAATTGTATGTATGTGGTCTCCTTGGTTCGCCATCCTTATCTATTACTAAGATGGATTCAAGATAAGCTTTAGACATGTTAATGTTTTTATCACAAACTTTGCTTCTGAAATGAGTGAACTTTTATGCTTACTCTAATATTAGCTGAAGCGGCCCTTGAAACTCTTCCCAAAAAATTATGGAGTCATTCTTCAATACAAAATTATTCAAAGAAACATAGAAAGTTACCTGGACAAATTTTGCTGGACAGATCATTGCATCACTCAGCAATGAGAAGACTTGAGGATAGTAAAAAACGTGGTCGACCAGATATAACCCATTTTGTACTTCTTGAAGCCTTAGGATCTCCTTTGAATAAGGAAGGATTACTCCAAATTTATGTTCATACGCGTAACAACTACGTAATAACTGTTAACCCTTCTGTTAGACTACCTCGGAACTATTCCCGCTTCATTGGGTTAATGGAACAATTATTCTATAATAAAAAAGTTCCACCAGAAGGAGAGATTCTACTTGAGTTAAAGCAAAAAACGTTGAAAAATCTACTTAAAGATGCAAAAATAGACCATGTAATCATATTCAGTAGAACAGGTATACCTAAAACTATTGAGGAAGCAATTTCTAGTCAACAAAAAAATAATAATATTGCAATTATTGTGGGAGGTTTTCCACATGGAAATTTTTCAAAAACTACTATTCAACAAGGAAATGAGCTTATTTGTGTAGATTATGAAATGTTAGATGCTTGGATTCTTACCTCTAGAATAATATATGAATTTGAGAAAAACCTTTCAATACCTGCAAAAAGAATCAATTAAATATCAAATTCTACTTAGTGATTCGTTGAATATTTTACAGAAAACTCACCCAAATAAAAAACCGTTTCTTGGTTTACTTTGATAAATTTCGGAAAATCTTATATTCTTAATGATAAAATAAACAGCTTTATCTTGATAATAAATTTAATTTCGACACAACATCAAATTATTTATCTAATTATATTTCTAGGTATTTTCTTATTTCTTCTTTTTTTACCAACCCTGTTAGAATTAATAAGGCCAAAAGATGCAGGGCCTCGAAAAATATCAAAAATAAATTCTGAAGAAGATATCTGATTGTAAAAATCATTTACACTTTATTCTGGTTCAATTCTATATTATATTATTATTGGCGCCGCCGGAAGGACTCGAACCTTCGACCCACGAGTTAACAGCCCGTTGCTCTACCGAACTGAGCTACGGCGGCTCATTTCAAAAACTTAAGTGTTACAGCTATTCTGAGAATTTGTGGCACTATTTAAATTTAATCGACCAATAGTTGATCACTTTTTTCTATCTAAAATTTCCTTCTAATTATTTTTAATAATTTTTATAGAATAAAATAAATTCTTCAAGAAAAATATAATCTCAGAAGGAGTATGAATATTGAAATAAAGTTTTTCACTTCTCTTAGGGAGATAACCAGAAAGAAAATGATTTCCTTACAGTTAAATGATGTAATATCAGTTGACGAGCTAATCTCTTTATTGATTAAAAAATATGGTAAAGATTTCAAAGAATATGTTTATACTGATCAAGGAAAAGTTCAAGATTTTCTCTCTTTTCTTATAAACGGTCAAAACATCAATAATCTTGAAGGTTTTAGCACTTTACTTAAAGATGGAGACGTTATTGCAATTCTTCCACCTGTAGGTGGGGGTTAATTCAAACTATTACTCCTTTTAGATATGTAGGACATACCTTATTGATTCGAATTTTAACAAGCTTTCCTAACATTGTCTCATTGGCTTCAACAACAATTGTTTTATAAGCAAAATTTCGACCCATCAATGTCTTTCCTTTTCCTTTCTCATCAAATAGTAATTTTCCTTCCCATTTCATCCAATCTTTATTCTTATCAAAAGAAATCTTCTTAGTTAAATTGGAAATTTCTTTGCTTCTTCGGCTAATTTCATTTGCTGAAATAGGCTCTAATTTAGCTGCAGGGGTTCGAGGTCGGGGAAAAAACTTGGAAACATTTACAATGTCTGGTTCTATCTCAGTTATAAGATCTTTTGTGTGATTAAATGCGTCTTTACTTTCTCCTGGAAATCCACAGATTACATCTGTTGAAACAGTTAATTTGGGAAATTCATGTCTAAAAGTATTGATAATTTTCTTAAAATCTTCCGTTGTGTAATGCCTGTTCATAAGTCTAAGAATGTTGTCATCTCCACTTTGAACTGGAAGATGTAAAAACTTGAAAACTTTTTCATTTTTAAATGCTTCAACTAACTCATCTAAAATTTCAATCGTTTGATTGGGATTCATCATTCCTATTCTAATAAAAAAGTCTTCCTTGATTTTGCAAATTTGATATATTAAATCTGATAAATTTGTTCCAATGTCTTTACCATAACAAGCTGAATCTTGTGAAGTTAACCATACTTCTTTTGCACCATTGGTCAAATCTTTCTTAATGCGTTCAAGAACATTCTTGATTGAGCTGCTTCTCAATCGTCCTCTCGCATAACGCACGCAACAATAAGAGCAACCTCCTAAACAGCCATAGTTGATAGGAACTATGCTTATGACTTTATTAGTCGGAATTCTGGGTAGATATAAACTTGGCTCAAGTACAGATGCTAATGATATGACTCTTTTTCCAGAATCTAACTGATTCATTACATCGACAATTTTAACACCTGGAGCAGGACCTGTAACCGCATCAAAATCTACCTCATTTTTCAATCTTTCAAAATTCACTAAGGGCAAACAGCCAGTAACTACAAGTAGTTTATCCTTTGAAACTTTCTTTAAGACATCAATTATTCGGTTTTCTGTAGGAGATTTAACCGCACAGGTATTATATAATAAGATTTCTGCATCTTGAGGTTTATCTACTAGATTAAAACCTGCCTGCAGTAAACATCCAGAAATAAATTCCCCATCTGCAAGATTCGCTGAACATCCAAAATTTTTAACATAAATTCGTTTTGATTTGGGGATCATATGTTTCCAGCTCAATTTATCTAGCAAATTTCTCTAAATCATTTTTTAATGATTTTATTATTCGAGAGAAACATAAACATTCGGCAGTATATCTTTTTTACATGTTGAGTTATTCTTCTGTAAGACTCACAGAAAGTTTTATAAAGAATTATACGTTCATGTTTGAATCATATTTGTATATTAACATTAAGACATATAAGAATCAAACAATTTCTGCTTAATTAAAATATCCCAATGGAGAGACGATAAAATGAAAATGATTACCCTACATTTACCTGAACCCTATATTTTAGCTTTGGATAATCTAGTTGACGAAAAATATTATCCCAATCGAGCTGAAGCAATACGCACAGCAGTAAGAGATTTACTAAGTATAGAAGCTTGGGGAAAAAGCAGGAATGGTTAGAATTATGGATAAAATTCTGAAAATTGAACCCCCCAAAAGAATTTGTGAGTTGCCTATTGACTCACTTAAAATTCCCAAAACTCTTAATCTTGATTTAGTCGATATAGAAAGTTGGAATGATTCAAAAATTGAAGTAAAGATTGATTTGAAATTAGACCAACTTGAAGACTAGTTTCAAAATAGTTCTTTCTACTCTAATTTTCCAAGGTATTTGTTTTCCACAAGGAAAAACATGACCACTTTTTATAGCATGAATAATATCATCAACTTCTTGATCGGCTTTAACAAATGTATACGCTGAACCAATTTCTGGGGCGTAGTGTGAATCGCTTCCGCCAGTTTGGGGAAGTCCTAATCTATTTGCAAATTTTTTATTAAAATATGTTAAAATTGAGAATGGAACAGATGAAGCATTAATTACTTCAATCGCGTCATAGGACTTTATTTTTTTACTGGGTGGAGCTTTATAAAATGCAGTAGGATGTGGTGCAATAGCGATTCCTCCAGTTTCATGAATTCTCTCAATTGTTTCTTCCATACAAAGCCTTTGAGGTATTGGGATGGTTACATTAATTCCTAAGACGTGCCCCTCTAAGGTTGATATTTCAATTCCAGGAACGATTATTATGTCTTTAGTCTTTAGTTTTAGAGCGCCTTTAACAGTATTATGATCTGTTATTGCGATTCCATCTAGTCCCCGTTTTTTAGCATAAGAGACAACCTGTTTAAGAGTAATTGAGGAATCACTTGAATAACATGTGTGAACATGAAAGTCTATTTTTAGTCCCAAAAAGGTCCCTTCAAAATTTACCATTTTTTAGAACTGGGTTTTTCTAAGTTTTTTTCTAACTTCCTCTAGCTTACTTTGTAGTTTTTCTTCGTTACTTTCTATTTTACTGAATAATGGTTCTGCATGGTTTATCTTATGATTAGGTAGTAATTCTTTTTCAGTTTCGTTCCACTTTTTTTCATGAACAGAGCCCTCTAAATTTAGGAGATTCCAAAGTTTCTCTGATGTAAAAGGAATAAATGGTTCTAATATTATTGCAAGATTTTTAACAATCTGAACAGCTACATAAAGAGTATTGGCTGCATCTTGTTTATGATTCTTTATTGTCTTCCAAGGTTCTTTTTCGTTAAAATATTTATTCCCAAGATGGCTTAGGCTCATTGCAAAACGTAACGCCTCTTGTAACTTAAAAGATTCTAAATCTTCAGACGTTTTATTAATGATGTCTTTTGCTTCTTTTAGAACACTAATGTCTTCAATATCTAGATTTTTTGGCTCAGGAATTTTTCCTTTAAATTGTTTATTTATAAACGTTAAAGTTCTATGAATGAAATTACCAAGTGTATCATTTAAATCAGAATTTACTTTTTCGATTAAAGTGTTCCATGAAAAGTTTGTATCTTTTACTTCTGGACGGATTGAAATGAGTGAATATCTCCAATAATCTGCTGGGAACATTTCAATTGCTTCATCAATCCATACTCCTATCCTTCGACTTTTGGAAAAAGCCTTACCATCAAACATAAGAAACTCTGTAGAATGAACTGTCCACGGCAGGTTATATCCTTCATGAGTTGCTAATAATAAAGCTGGCAAAATAATAGTATGAAATGGAATGTTGTCTTTACCGATGAAATAAATTGTTTTTGTTTCTTTATCAAACCAATATTTCTTCCATTCTTCTTCATGACCCAATTTTTTGAAATATTCGACAGTAGCTGAGAGATAACCTAAAACAGCTTCTATCCAAACATAAATTGTTTTATCTTCAGAACCAGGAAAAGGTGATGGAATTCCCCACTTATTATCTCGAGTTACAGGTCTAGGTTTTAATCCATCTTTTAGAATATTTAACGTAAAATTTTTAGCATTATCTGGTAAGTTTTTGTTATTGATAATATAACCTAGAAGATTATCGGTTAATTTAGGTAAATCAAAGTACCAATGTTTTCTTTTTTCAATGGTTGGCTTTGCTTTACATATTGCACATCGAGGTTCTAGCAGATTTGTAGGTTCAAGAAGATTTCCACAGGAATCACATTGGTCACCTCGTGCATCAATTTCTCCACAATTTGGGCAAGTTCCTTCTACAAACCTATCAGGTAGAAATCTGTCACAATTTGAACAATAAAGTTGCTCAGTTTCTTGAGTGAAAATATAACCGTTATTATAAATTTTCATTAAGAAATCTCTTACAAATTTTATGTGTACCGGATTTTCTGTACGTGTATAATTACTAAATGCTATTCCCCATCTTTTGAATAAATTTGACACTCTGGCATGGTTTTTATCTGTCAATTCTTTTGGAGATATATTCAATTTGACAGCTTCTATTTCTATTGGTGTTCCATGTTCATCTGAACCTGTTACGTATATGACTTCGTTCCCTTTAAGTCTAAAATATCGTGCTGCAATATCTGCAGAAAGAATTGAACTTACAATGTTTCCTAAGTGAGGTACATAATTAATGTATGGCCAAGCTGAAGTAACTAAAATTTTAGTGAACGTAATACCCTCCACAAATATTTTCTGAATATAATGATTTCTTTTATGAGAGTAGTGTACTTAAAGACAACGGAAAGAATGCAACCGAATCAAAAAGATAGTATGTAAAAAGTATTATTGAGTCTAATTATATGTCAATCATTTACCTGAGTTTACTAAATGATTATAATTAATTTCAATTTGTCGTAACATCTTATCTTTAGTTATTGTCTTTTCATACTTTAACATTGCAGAGATAGTTGCTCCACCGCATCCTACTCCTTCTTTAACTATCCCTTTTTCATAAGCTTTTAGACCTTCAAGCTCTGATTTTGTGAAATTCAAATTTGCAGCAAATATCGGAATATCAACGATTTGGTTGACCAAATCTATTAGATTAGAATTTCTATCATTAACAATCCACCTAGTTGTTCCAATAGCTAAGTTATCTTTAACTTTCGAATCTAATTCGTTTGCAATCGCCAAAACAGCCGCCATTTGAGTTCCTCCAGCCAAGATAACCGGAACTTTATTTGCTGCACCCAAAACTAATCCTGCAAGTGCAGGTTGCATAGGATCTCCTACTGTTGATATGGCTTTCAAAGGGTCCTTCCTCAAATCACCAACTTTTATGCCTGCTGCTTTAATTCCTTCTTTAGCCGTTCTAATTTTTAGTTTGTGAGGATTATTTGGCATACTACTGCTGACCTTCCCTTCTGCATTAAATCCCATGGCCATTAGTACACTCAATGTCGTTGTAGTTCCGCCAGGGATACTTTCACCAATAACCAGGTAGTCTACTGTTTTCGAAAGATTGTCTCCAACAATTTTTGCCCTATTCAAGACTTCCTCTGAGTTTTCAACTGCATTTCCTGTTCGTATATCTCTTCCAGGTTTACCACCCAATTCAATAAAAGGTACATTTGGTTTAATTTTCAAACCTGCGCTAATGACTACGCTTGGAATATCTGCTAACTTTAACGCTGACATTGTTATGAGTGCTGGTGTCGGTATACCATCCGGTGTGACCGGAACTCCTGATATACATTTACATTTTCCTAGGTGAAGAAGTTCGACATCAGCAGGAGGTGTGTAATCTGTTATTTCAGGATTTTCTCCAGCTGCTGAAATTCCCTGAATTTTTGCAGTTTCAGTTACTCCTATTGTACA
>JARRMA010000152.1:0-5283 GCA_037386505.1 Candidatus Bathyarchaeota archaeon | reverse complement strand
CCCCGTGTTCTCTACTGTAATATTCCAGGTTATAGTGCCAGGAGACGACTGGGTAAGAGGAACACCAGTCTTAGTAACAGTCAATGACGCATCCACTTGGGCGTATGTAAAGTTAAGTGTGGAAAGTGTGGATATTATCAAAATTAAGACTATTAATGCGCATGAAAGAATTCTTCTCAAGACGTTCCCCATTGTAACTTCTAATTAATAGGTTAAAGCGTTTATGTAGAAATCTTCTATAAAAATAGAGAAATTATTCTATTGAAGCAATTGGCTATGAAGAAGCTTCCTAAAACCAATTCAGATCAAGACTGATACAAGTAATTGCACAATTAGTAGTAGATGTAATGCTACATACAAATTTCCTTGAACATAAGTTGCTTATCTATTGGCGCGTGCTAAAACTACAATCACTACAATTAGCAAAATGATTACCAAAAGGATGATTGCTGCCTCAATAAAGAAAGGTGGAAATTCAGGAAATCGAAACCCTTGGCCCACAACATATTCAAAATTTTCTTCTACCGTTAATTCTTCATGATCTATGGCGTAGACTCTAACTGTGACTCTTGTTCCATCAGGTTGTTTTGGAATTACTGCTCCATAGTATGATCCTTCTTTTATCATTTGAATTTCCTGAGAATTACTTCCGGTGTCATAACTTAGAATCACCTTATCAACAGTTGAAATAGCGCTTTCCACGGTAGCCCTAACAGTTACTTCGTCTTCTGCTTTCGGATTTTTGGGTGAATATTCAACACTAAATTCTGAGAATCCAATTACGTATACGTCCCAGTCTCCATCAGAAAAATCAGGAGGCGTCCAACCTAACGGATTAGCCTCACCTGTTGTCTCAACCCAAATCCATCCATAGTCTCTTCCATCACCAATATCCCAATAAAAATTGGCATTGTCGTACTCTGGAAGCCATATGAGCAGAGCTACATGTTCGGGAGCATCAACTAGCGCTGCCTCAAAATTTGCTGCGAGGTAGATTGTTGCACTCAAGAAAGACATGTCTTCGCAATCGCCGATTGCCACTGTGTTTGTTGTTTCATTAAACATGTGGGCCATTTCATCTGCGTTCCATGCCCATTCTTCCTGAGCAACACCATCTCTAAAGACGTTATCTTGGTCATATCCATATTCTGTCCATCTTTGCACATAATTTAAGATTGCTTCAGCCCTTTCCACTTTATCATCATAATTAGCGCTGAACCATTCCCCTATCGCATATGCCCGTTCTTTGTCAGATCCAAGGGATTCGTATGCAACATTTGGTAAGAATCCATGTTCGCCAGCATAGTAGTTTCTGTTGTAATTCCAACTGTCATACCAGTCTCCATTTTTGTAATAGAATTCTGGGGGGTAAACTCCTCCACTGGGGATTGCGTAAACCAGTTCTATTGAACATATGGCAACGATCAAAGCAGTTAGTATCAGTTTATTGGAAAGTCTCATTTAGTTACCACTTTTAACCTAGAGGGATCATGAGGCTTCCGTAGATAATTAATCCGAGGAATACTTCATATCCAAACAGAAAGGCTCCTACTGCTTCTGGGGATTTGTTTACGTCATCTAAATCAATTCCAAAAAAAGTCAATTTTGCGAACACGAAGTAGAACAGCCAGCCAAACAATAAACTTACGAAAAAGCTTAAACCGACAACAAATAGCCGTTGTAGATTGAAAAAAGAGCCGATCATAACTGATTGTCCGAGGAAAAATGGATTGACCATGGAGCCGTAGACGACGAGTCCAGCAAAGATTAGAAAACCGCTTGTAAATAGGCTTGTAGCTATTGGATTTCCTTTAATGGTTTTAAATTCGTTAATTTTTGTAGTAATGAGTGTCAGAACCTTGATGGAAATAACACCTATTATCAAGCAGATCAAGCTTGAAATGAAGGCTCGAATAAACCATAGAAACAATGCTGTGAAAAAGTCGGTAGCTATTGCCAATAATTTAACCCCAAATCTCTTAATTCTAAATGAATAGAATTTAAGATTATTGGCGATATAAGATAAAGTTGAATAGATTTATGGCATAGGAGGTTTTTTGGTGAAAGCTGAGAAAACTGAATTGGTGAAGGTGGAAAATTTGATCCGGCAAATTGTCATGCTGAAAAATCAATTACAGGAATTAGGGGTGTTGCAAGGGGGAGATCAGATTTGTTCTGATTATGCTAAATGGTTTTGTTCTGTTAAGTTTGATTTGGAGTTGTGTGATAGAAAGAAATTGGGATATGATGCTTTTTCTAAATTTGGGAAAAGAGTTCAAATTGAGAGCAGGTTAGGGTCAGACGTTGATTTTAGTATCCGGTTTGATATTCAGGGGGATGCATTTGATTATCTCTTACTGGTGTTTGTAAATGAGTCAACATGGATGATTGATTCCATCTACAAAGTATCTCATGGTATTGTAACAAAATTTCTTATCTGTGATCAAAAAAGCAAATTTGAGTGGAAAAGAGAATCGCGATCACTGAGCGAACAGCTATACCCTGATGAGGAAAATATGCTTTCTCCGGTACTCTGAACAAGCGGTTTGTGTTTTCGTAAATTTTCTTTAATCTTGTTTTCTTGCTTGTACAGAAAAGAAAGAAAAATGGGAGATGGAAGTCTTTAGTCTACTTTTTTTCCGCATTTTTGGCAGAATTTTGCTCCGGGCTGAAGTGGTGCTCCGCAATATTTGCAGAAATTTTTGTCCTCGGTTGGAAGAGCAGGTTCTTTGGGTGCAGTTGGTTGAGTCATTATTTTAATGTTGAAGAATCCTACCGCCGCCAGTATCCAGGCTACAAACTTTAGGATTTCACCGATTACTGGTATAGCAGCACCGATCAGCAGTATCAAACCTGCAGTGGTGAACATGTGTTCGCCAGATTTTTTGGACAGAATATCCAAGGATTTCTTGTAGAATATGGCTCCAATAAGGGAGAACACGTAGAGTACAAGGACGGTTACTATTACTAGTCCGATTCCAGCGAGGGGTAGTGCGCGTGGGTAGGTTACTGGTGAAGCTGCTGCGAAGCCAAAGGCTAACATTAGTATGAATGCTACTAAGGCGATTACTCCGATAAAGCCGAAGATGAAGCCGTATAGTGCGTTTTTGAATATTTCGTCGTCATCGTAGTAGTCTGACATGCCCTTCATTGCGATCAGGACTAGTATTATTCCGATCAAGCTGAGAAATGGGATTGCTAATAGAATTGCGCCAATGCCACCTAAGTTTTTGTTAGTTTCCAAAGACATTTCAAAATCCCCGTGAGGAGTTATTTCTGCGGATCTCTATTTAAGATATGTGATAGCTTTCAAACCCGAAAGATCAGCTTTTGGTTTTCATAGATTTCCTTTGGCATCCGAATTCCGTGAGCACAAGAATTTTGAGCGTGATCTATTTTGAGAGAACAAAAATTACTTATATTACCTCCGGACAAGGAGAGTGTCATCTAAAATATTATAAATGTAAATAAAATCAGGGGGTCTACTTGATTTGGGTAAAGAAACAGAAGTGAATAGACAGAAAGAAGTAATTGATAGGACATTATTTCTTTTCGTTGCCCTTTTTGGCATTTCAATGATTGCATTACTTTATTCAATGTGGATAGAAAAACAACTTGCCATCATATTTTTTGGGATAATGGATGTGATTTTTGCAGCATTATTGGGAATTGTGGGCTATCAAATTATAAAGTCGAATACTCAAAGCGGTAAGTTACCAGATACACAGGGTGTAAAGTTATTAAAGACTGCAAAAAAAGATGAAGACGGGTCTACAACAAGAAAGGGCATTCTTGAACCACGAAGCATGCTGCAATGGCTTTTAGTAGCCTTAACTGTCTCAGCAATTGGGATATTGGGGGTAGCCGAGGTGTTTAGGCCTGAATTCGCTCTTCCATTCATGCTCATTTTTGGAGTGGTTGTTTTATTGATTTCTTTAACCATATCCGCAATAGTCTTCAATACCCTTAGAATTAAGCTTAAAGATTTTGCTCTGGGATTACCACCAGGAAGTGTACGAGCAATTATTGCGCTTTCTTTGATAGTAATTTTTGCCATTACAGTCGTTCAATTAGAGAATTCAACAATCGTTTGGCCTAATGGAACCATAACTCAAGCTCAAAATACGACAGTATTGTTAGAACCTACTCAAGCTGAAAAAGACTTTTCTTTACAGACACTTACAACAATCAGCACATTGGTAGTAGCGGTTGCAGGTTTCTATTTTGGGGCAAAAGCGGTCTCGGTTGCTAGAGGTGAGGAAGAACCTGAAATTTCTGTAAATCCATCCGGGACAAGGACTCTCAAAAAGAGTGACAAACAACCTATTACGGTAAAGCCTAAGCCAGATACTGAGGGGTACAAATCAGAAATTATTGGTGACACAGCAGAAGCCTTGGAACAACACGGAGATTCATTCACTTACACTCCTACCAAAGCTAAAGCAAAAGACACTGTAACCATAAAGTTTTCACTTAAAAAATATCCTGAAGTATCTGAAGAATTGAAGTTAACAATAGAGGATGAGCAATCAGAAGAAACGAATGAAGGGGTAGAAAAACCAGAAAATAAGAAAACGGTGATAGAAGTTGAGTCCCCTTCAGGAGATTTAAAAGCAAAGATTGGACAGCCTCTTAACATTAAGTTGAAGACCACGCCAGAAAATAAAGAGGTCAAAGGAGAAGTCGATAAAGAGAAAGGAGATCTTAAGAAAGTTGAGAACACAAAAGCTGAGTTCAACTTCACGCCTTCAGACAAGTGTACTGTTGGTGAAAAGGTCACCTTGACTTTTACTGGGGAAGGAGACAAAGAAGGCACATCGATCCAAGTAACAATAGAGGCAAAAAAATAGAAGCCAGCAAATCTTTAGGGCTAAATTAAGCTCCTAATTTTAGCCCTATCATAAATTTCTTTTAACATCGATACTCCATGAGATTATAGTGTATCTATCAAATGGCTTTAGCCATTTCTTGGCTGACGAACCTCACAAGTCAATGGCTTTGATACTTGAAAGAGCTTCATGTCGTGGGGTAGAGCTATAGACCCATCATTTGATGTGGTTTAGCTTCTAGTTTCCATCTTATTTCCCAGGGAACCGTTATTCGGCCATCGGTTGATGGTTTGGCAGTTTGTTATTGGGTTTTTAATTTCGTTCATCTCTCTCTTAGCCTAGTGTTCTTTTGGAGATTAGGTTTAACTTAGCCACTTTCTGAAAAGGGTGAGTTAGATGGAGGCCAGTCAATGACGTTTCGGAGCCAAAATTGTGTCAGTAGGTGACGTTTTCG
>JARRMA010000151.1:0-4080 GCA_037386505.1 Candidatus Bathyarchaeota archaeon | reverse complement strand
TTGGTAATGGAAGCTGCTTTTAAATGTAAATGGTGTGGTGCAATGTCAACTGTTATTCAGTCTGGTCCTTTTTTAACTGCTCCGCCACATTGTAGTGCTCCTGAATGTAGAAGAAAAAGTTCTTTTGATTTTGTTCAGGAGGAGTCTACTTTTATAGACTCTCAAGATGTTAGAATTCAAGAACGTCCAGAGGATCTTCCTCCTGGTCAACTCCCTCGTTGGCTTGATATTAAACTTCTTGAACGCGATTTAGTTGACATGGCTAGACCCGGAGATCATGTTGTTGTGGTAGGGATAGCTCGAGCAGTTGCCTCGACTTTACCTAGAGTTGGTCGGCTTCGTTCTTTTACTTTGCATCTCGATACTAACTTTATTAATGTAGTTAGTAAAGAACCTGAAAAGCTCGTTGCTACTCCAGAAGAAGAGGAAAAGATAATTGAGCTTTCAAAAGATCCCAAGATTCAATCCAAGATTCTTAATTCTTTGGCGCCATCAATTTATGGATATGAACATATCAAAGAAGCTATAATGTATCTTCTTTTTGGTGGTACGTCAAAAATTTTTCCTGACATTACAATAAGAGGGGATCTCAACGTTCTTATGGTAGGAGATCCGGGAACTGCAAAATCTCAGCTTCTTCAGTATGTGGCTAAAATTGCTCCTCGTGGTCTTTATACTAGTGGACGCGGGACAACTGCTGCTGGCTTGACTGCCGCAGTTCTTCGGGATAAGTCTGGAGGTATGACTCTTGAGGCGGGTGCATTGGTTCTTGCTGATAAAGGTGTGGCTGCAATAGACGAAATGGATAAGATGCGAACTGAGGATAGGGTGGCTATTCATGAGGTTATGGAACAGCATACTGTTTCTGTTGCAAAGGGTGGTATAGTTGCTACTTTGAATGCAAGAACTAGTATTTTAGCAGCTGCTAACCCCACATTAGGTAGATATGATCCATATAGAACTGTGAGTGAAAATATTTCCCTTCCAGTTACTATACTTTCAAGATTTGATCTAATTTTTGTTTTGCGTGACGTTCCTGAGAAAAGTAAAGATTCACGTATGACTGAACATATTCTTGATCTTCATAGAACAGGTGTGTCCCCTGTTGATCCTCCAATTGATGCTGATCTTTTCAGAAAATATGTTAGCTATGCCAAAAATATTAAACCTGTTTTGACAAAAGAGGCATTAGACAGATTAAAGGATTTTTACTTAGTTATGAGATCTGCAAGTGAAACTGAAGGAACCCCTGTGGCAATAACAGCTAGACAATTGGAATCTCTGGTTCGTATTGCTGAGGCTAGAGCACGAGTAGGTCTTAGAGAAAAAGTTTTGGTCGAAGATGCAGATCAGGCTATTGAGATTATGAAAACATCCTTAGAGCAGGTTGGAATTGACGTCTCTTCTAACAAGTTTGACATTGATATACTTATGACTGGGAAACCTAAGAGCCTTCGTGATAAACTCTCTGTAATCCTCGGATTAATTTCGAGTATGGAAAAAGAAACTGGTATTGTTGATAAAGAGCGTTTGGTGGAGCGGTTACAAACTGAATATGATATTTCAGCTGGAGAAGCTGAGCGCTTAATTGGGCAAATGCTTAAGGAAGGAACATTATTTGCGCCTCGTGATGGATTTATCAAAAAGACTTGATTTGTACAAAGGAATTTAGCATTGAAGATCGAAGAACTATCATTACCCGATTCTGTAAAAAAAGTTTTGAAAGATTTGGGAATAACTGAACTTTATCCTCCTCAAAAAGATGCTATGTTAGCCGGAGTTTTAGAAGGAAAAAATCTTGTTTTGGCAAGTCCTACGGCTTCAGGTAAGACTTTGGTTGCCGAATTGTGTGCCCTTAAACATGTTCTTGAGAGAGATGGAAAAGTCTTGTATCTTTCTCCATTAAGAGCATTAGCTCGTGAGAAGTTTGATGAATTCAAAAAATATTCAAATATACGAAAACCAAATGGAAGACGAATCACAATAGGTGTAAGCACAGGAGACTACGACAGCAGTGACCCTTGGATGGGAAGATATGACATTATAGTTACCACTAACGAGAAAGCTGATTCTTTACTTAGACACAGAGCAAAATGGGTAAACGATATATCCTTAGTAGTTGCTGATGAAGTCCATCTTCTAAATGATGCAGATCGTGGTCCAACTCTTGAAGTCGTGTTAGCTCGTCTAATGCAAGTTAGTCCGGATGTACAGCTTTTAGTTTTGAGTGCTACAATAAAGAATGTGGAAGAAGTCGCTGAATGGCTCAATGCATTCTCTGTTACTACAGAATGGAGACCTGTCACCCTAAGGGAAGGAGTAATTCTTCATGATGAAGTTTTATTCAAAGATGGTGGAGCACTAAAAATAGAAAACAGTACCAAAAATTCTATACTCAACTTGGCTGTTTATACTGTTAGGTCAGGAAACCAAGCATTAGCTTTTGCAGGAACTAGAAGAAATTCCATAAGTTTGGCAAAGAGGATTTCAACTAAAATTAAACCTCTTCTGTCTAAACCAATGAAACGTTCCTTAAAACAGTTATCTGAGCAGATTTTAGCAACTGGAGAAAGAACAAGATTGGGAGAACAGTTGGCGGATATTGTCAGTGGGGGGGCTGCTTTTCACCATGCAGGATTAAGTGGTGGCCATAGAAAGATTATTGAAGATTCTTTCAGGCAAGGTAAAATTAAAGTTTTAGCAGCTACTCCAACTTTAGCATTTGGTATGAATCTTCCAGCAAGAATTGTAATGATCAGTGAATATCGTCGATATGAATCTGGTTATGGTTATTATCCGATACCTGTTCTTGAGTATAAACAAATGGCTGGGCGAGCTGGAAGACCAAAATACGATAAATTCGGAGATTCTATACTGATAGCCAAGACTGAAGATGAACGTGACTACTTGATGGAAAATTATATTTTGGCTGAAACCGAAAGGATATGGTCAAAATTAGCAGTAGAAAGAATCCTTCGTTCTCATGTTTTAGCTACTGTTGCCTCAGATTTTGCTCACACAGAACAGGGAATATACGATTTTTTCGGAAAAACTTTTTATGCTTTTCAATATGATCCTCGAGCGATTAAAGGAGTTATTCAGAAAAGTTTGGGTTTTCTTTTCACAGAGAAAATGATTGAAGTTGTTGGTGCAAAAATTTTTGCAACTAAATTTGGACGCAGAGTGTCAGAGCTCTATATTGATCCTTTTACTGGGGTAACTATTAGAGATGGGTTAACAAATCGAGCCCAAGATTTGACTGATTTTAGTTTTTTGCATATGATTTCTCGTACACCTGATATGTATCCTAAACTTCGACCATATTCAAGTGAGATGGATTCTCTTCAGTTTTTTATTGAAGATCATAAAGATGAATTTATGTTTGATTTACCTGATCCTTGGATTGATAGAATAGATTTTGAGAATTTTCTTGGCGAAGTTAAACTTTCATGGGTTCTTAAATCATGGATGGATGAAATAAGTGAGGATGAAATGATTGAACGTTTCAAAGTTCAACCTGGGGATCTTTATCGTCTGATTTCGACAGCCAAATGGCTTATTCATGCATCTCATGAGTTAGCTTCTTTGTTTAAACACAAGGATTTGTTACCTCGACTTGCTAAGTTAACTGTAAGAATTGAAAAGGGAGTTAAGCCAGAACTACTGCCTCTAACTGCTTTAGAGGGAATTGGTAGAGCACGAGCTCGTGTACTTTTCAACTCTGGATTCAAGACAATTGATGATCTTAAAAGGGCTCCATTACCCCGAATAACTGGGCTTCCATTAATAGGTCCTCGGTTGTCTCAAAAGATTAAGGAGCAAGTTGGAGGTTTTGTTAAAAAGGATGAGTGGAAAAGTCTAAAAAATAAAAAAGAAATAGAAAGGCAAAAATCATTAACAGATTTCTAATTTGTTAAACTTCTGTCTTTCCTTTCTTGTTGTGTCATTTTAATAATTAGGTCGATCTGTTCTAATGCTGTTCCTAAATAATTTTCTGGGTTCATTACATTTTCAATTTCTAAGGGACTTAAAGTATCTTGTACAATTTTATTTTCTTTTAAAATTTTTTTGAATGCTTTT
>JARRMA010000150.1:0-4101 GCA_037386505.1 Candidatus Bathyarchaeota archaeon | reverse complement strand
CGTTTATCTGAAATATTTTGGGAAATACATAATGGTCTTCCAAGAGCAGGTCCTGGTGATAATGAGTCAACTCGTAGAGCATATTTAATGCTTAAGGACTTGCCAGAAAATCCGCGTATCTTAGATATTGGTTGTGGTCCAGGTATGCAAACTATTGAATTGGCAAAATTATCTAACGGTCAAATAGATGCTTTGGATAACCATCAGCCTTTTTTGGATCAATTAGACCTTAAAATAAAAAAAGAGGGTTTAACCACCAAAATTAAGCCAGTGAAAGGTGATATGCTAAACTTAACTTACGACAGTAACACTTTTGATTTAATCTGGTCTGAAGGCGCTATATTCATTATTGGCTTTGAAAAAGGTTTGCAAGAATGGAAACGACTGTTAACTGAAAAGGGATATCTTGTTGTTTCAGATCTTACATGGCTAAAAAATAATGTACCTGCAGAAGCCAAAGAATACTTAGATCAATTTGATCCAACTATTAAAACAATACAAAGAAATTTGGATATTGTACAAAAAGTTGGATATCGTTTAGTTGGATTTTTTGTTCTTCCAACTGAAAGTTGGTGGACTAACTATTATAATCCAATATTGGCTAAACTTCCAAGCCTAAAGAAAAAATACAAGAATTACAAGGAAAAACTGAGGGATATTGCTTGTCACGAAGAAGAAACTGAGATGTTTCGCAAATATTCAGAATTTTATGGTTATGTATTCTATATATTTCAACGATCAAAATGACCAAATTTATAACGATAATACCTTGCTTGCGCGCGCTTTAAGATTTAACCCAAACCCTATTAAGATAAAGAACTTTATACTCAACAGAATAATACCACAAAAAAGTAAAGAATAACCTACTATCATTGAATTTGTTCTCAAGGAAAATTTTGCCTCTGCTTTAGCATGGTCTTCAATATCAAGATTTCAGGAAATAGTATCTTGTTCAAATGTTATTCTAACAATTTTAGGTGAGTCGACCTTTCTAAAAAAATAGATTCTTAAACGTTGAGGTGCAGTTTCACCCGAATTTTTCGAGCACTTGCCTTCCAAGGTCGGTTATTTCAACAGCGTAGAAATCATAAGGTCCAAATTTTTTTGATGGATAAGGGTTATCAATGAGCTTGGATTTTGACAGATGCCTCACTGCGTCGTTTAGCCCTCTAGGCATCAAACCCGTCTTTTTATGTAACATGTCCACTTTCACCATTACACCTTTCTCAAATTCGGATAAAGCTACAAGAACTCTTCTAGCTGACGAGTCAATCATGTCCCAATCGTCTTGTTCAAAATCTTCAACCATAAAGGCCCTACCTTTAACTACTACCTTCTAGGCATAAAAACCATTTGTGGCGCTGCTTCGTTCCAATGTAACATATTAAAAATATAGCCACTCACTAATGCTTTTTTACTAAAAAGTGGGTGTGTGGGAAGGGTTATCGCCACTTGGGTGATAATCCATGCTAGATGGCATTATTTTTTTGGGTCTTGATTCAACTTCTCTAAAATCATAATTTAATAATTTTTTAGAAAAAAATGGGTTTGTTGAAGCTCAGCATGGATTTCAAGTTGAGTAGGGGAAAAAAATGAAAAAACAAATCTATCAACAACCTCTTTGATTATTCATTTTTCCATGCTTGTGCGTGCGCACATGTTTTGAGTATTTTTTATTTTGGAAATCCTCTAAGTTTAAATTAAGGAATAAATTTTACTTTTTGAAAGTAAATGGATTTTAAATATTATAAAACTGTGTTTCTGATTGCTATTTTTCTTTGGGTTATTTTAGTTATACCCCAAAAATCTTTTTCAACTAACTATAACCGAACATATACATTTCACACTGATGTCGGCTATTTTGAAATTAAACACGAATTGTATATTTCAGTGCCCTCTTTACTCTATAATTCTACCAAGAGCAAAATCATAATCGATTCAATATTGAAGACTACTCAAAATTCGTTACACCTAATATATTCAAATCTTTAGCTGAAAATATCCAAAACGTTTCTAGACGCGATCCTTATAGTGATGAAGTCTTTGCTAATGCAGTTTTAGAGATTGTTCATCAAATCCCATATAACATAACTAATACAAAGTTTCCAGTTGAGACTGTTGTAGAAAACTCAGGTGATTGTGATACACTGTCACTTTTAGTTGCTTCAATAATGAAAGCGGGTAACTTGGATGTTGTTCTTTTTTTCTACGAAGATTCTAATGTTAGCCATATTAATGTTGGAGTACATTTGGCGAATGATCCAGTTTATTATACAGGGTGGGTTAAACCGTTTTATTACGAATATAATGGTAAAAAATATTTTACAGCTGAAACAACTTCAGATAATTATAATGTAGGCAATCAACCACAAGATTTTATCAATATTGAACCCCAAATAATTTCTCTTGAAAATTGTGAAAAAACTTCACCTACAGAGATATCATCAAGTTTAGATAGTCCCCTTGTCCCTTCATTTATTTCATTGAGTTTAAATCCAGACTCCTTAATAGTTGAAAGGGGAACAACTAACATTATCCTTTCAGGTTCAATTTCACCTAGGATCCCTGGGCAACAAGTCAAAATAAATATAAAACATGAACCTAGCGCACTTGATGTTCAAAAAACAGTAATTACAGACAATTTAGGTAATTATCTTTTAAATTGGACTTTTGATACTGTTGGAACATTTACTTTTCAGTCAAGTTGGAAGGGCACTAAAAATTATTCTTGTTCAGAGAGTGAAAAACTTGCAGTCACTATCGGGTTAAGACAATTATTAGATACACATGAGGTGAATCGAAGCGTAATTGTTGGATCAGAACTTATTCCAACACCCAGTTTGGATTCTTATGGCAATAGAATTGTGGCAATTCAACCAATTAAAAAGATTTTTGAAAAGAATTTTACTGGAACTGGAATCTTGATTGATGCTCAATTATTTATACTTGGGAGCGATGAGCTCTATTTTACTGAGCAAAACATAACAAGACCTGCCTATGAGGATAAATTTTTTATTGGGGGAAAAAATTTTACTAGAATAGTACCAGAGGAGACTGTAATAATCCCGAATTATAGGCAGTATATGAATAATCATGTTGAATTTGCACTTAACCAAAATAGCAAAAATTTTGGTGTAACAGTGAGATTGCTTGACAATTCTGATACGTCGAAAATAGTTGCTGAGTCAGGTTCTATACTAATTGATGCCTCAAGTTATGTTCAAGAAAACATGTGGTATAACATAGCAGCAAATATCACTGATGATCAGATATTTGTTACATTGTTTAACGAAAATAATATTTACTTAACAAAAATCGTTCCTATTGACTATAGCGCAAATAATAGCAATGAATTAAAAATTTTGATAGAATATGACCCAGATTCTGTAATAGTTTTAAAGGGTCTGCAAGCTGAAATCCTAAATCAACCAACTCGGCTAATTGAAGGAGAACTTATTCAAGAATTTGAACTTCCAATTTCAATAGCCATAATGGGATTGGTATTAGTAACAATCATAGTCATAATCATCTTAATTTTTAGTAAGCGAAGACAAACCAATTACTGCACGCTTGCCTTCCAATAATCAAGGACTAGACAAAGAAGTAGTAACTGCCAAAAAATGGGGTATCTCTATAATTAATTTGAATGTTAAATATTAACTCAACCAACTTTTGATTGATTATTTGAATTTCAATTAATGTTTTTTTAATTTTATGATATGCTTTCTTTGAATTAATTATTTTTCTGATATGTTCCTCCGCACTGTGGGCATTTTCCCTTGTTTAAATCGTAACGATAGCCACAATATTCACAGTTAATGTAATTTGTTCCTTCTCCAAATATGGCTTCTTCAAATATTTTTTGGGCCATCAAGGATTCTTTCATTTCCAAAAGTCCGAGACGGTTACGATTTTTGATAGAAAACTCTATTCTAGTAAATTCTTCATACTTTTCCAGAAAATGATTGCAAACTTTAACCAATTCGTTCTTTCCAGATTTAGAAGAGCTTTCAGTTTTTGGGAGGTATGGAAATTCTTGAGTTATGGGATAAATCGTTCCAGTGTCCAAAATAGAACCTGAATACTTTTTTTGACAATTAT
>JARRMA010000149.1:0-4101 GCA_037386505.1 Candidatus Bathyarchaeota archaeon | reverse complement strand
GGTGGACTAATCAGCGTGTTAGCCACACCTGAAGGTTGGGAATGGACAGATGGAAAATGTGACAACATAGCTACAGCTGGACAACCAATTGTTGCAGGATACCCTATTACTACTAAAACTTTGCCTACTCGAGATGCATATTTAGACAGATGGAATGAAAACATTAAAGGTTCCGGGGCAGGAACATATGACACAATACGATTTATTTTAGCCGACGCCATTAAGAGAGCTGGAACAACTGAAACTCAAGCAGTTATTGAAGCATTAGAAGAAACAAGTATTGAAACAGCAAAAGCAAGAAATTGGGTTTTTACTCAATCACATGATGTAATGGTTGGAGAAAACATTCATGATCCAGAAGCAGATCACCAGATAGTAATGATATTCCAATGGCAAAATAAAGAATTAATTCCAGTATATCCAAAAAAGATTATGGAAGAAGCAGGAACAACTCTAACATTTCCGTCTTGGTCTGGACCATGGGGCAACATAAACTAAAAACATTAAAGAAAGGGCTGTTTTACTCTATGATGTGCATATACACACTTGTTTCCTTTTAGAAAAACCCCACTTTTTTAAGATCGGTCTATTAAGCAGATTGGATTTTTGATATAATCCTGATTTCTCAATTTCTTGACTAATATCGACTTTCCACAGTCTAGGGAGTCACTGCTTTGGGTTATGCTGATTTCTCCATCAAAGAGGTCTATTACTGCTCTGGCTTGTTCATGAGGGTGAATATCAGGATTAATTACTGCAAGCATTGTGAATCCTTTAGAAGCTAAATCTGTGATTAATTCTGAAATCCATTTTCGAGTAGCCTTAGCTCCATAATCTAATAAAACATCCGAAACAGTCTCAATACAGAGCCGTTTATTCTTTGTTGATTGACATATGTTACGATAAGCTTTAGCAAGGGATATACTAAGGTTTGTTAGGTCAGTTTTACTCCTTAACTGGAAGGCGTTTGGTAGATCTGGAATCTTAGTTTTGGGTTTAGAATTACATAAAAACAGAATAAAATTAGGATTCTTCAATAAATTCTCTAGACCATCAGTTTCAGTAGAAACATAGAATACTATTTCGTCTTTCCTGATTCCAGTTCCTAAGAAATTCTTAATTAGATATTCTCTTTCGTCACTAGGAGAACCAGATAACACAATTGCATACTCATTTGGGATACCCCCAAACAATAGAGAGTCAAGTTCTTGTGTACCGGTAGAAATTCTATCCTCTAGAACTACTTCTTCAACATTAATATCCACAGTTTTCAATTGGAGAGATCTATTCTGTCCCACTTCATTCAAATAATGAACTCTAGGATTCAGTTGATATTCTCCTTTCTTTGAGGGCTGAAGAGTCAACTTCACCTCTACAAGCTTTAATGGAGCAAGCTGCTTACCCTTCATGTTCAATGTAGTGTCTTCTATTCGGTAGATTTCAGGCTTCTTAACCACAACAAAATCAGAAGGAACAAAATCTTCAACTCGCATCAATAAAGCAGGGTCTCTGCCGGCATTCACAAACTCAACAGATAAACAGAACGATTCTCCAACTTTAACTTCTTTACCTTGAGTAACTAAGTTGGCTTGAACATTTGCATGCTCAAAGCTTTCCAAGCCAACAGAAACTTCACTGGTTGGAGATGGAGCCGTAAAAGACAAAGTGCTTGAAGCTATAGTAGGTGCTTGCATTACTTGGTTTAATGAAACTGCTAATGCTTTCTCTTCTCTGACTGTATTCAGAATGCTTTGAACTTGGGTTGTTTTGTCTGCTTGTTGAGCCTTTGAAAAAGAGTCGGCAGCAATTTGTAGCAGTTGCTCAGCGAGTTGATAGTATTTTGTTTTTTTCTCAGGGTCAACCTCGTCTTCTGCACTGTTCATGTAAAGGTATGCATCAAAAAGTCTCTGTGTCGCTTTCGCATATTCGGATGCTTTTTGGTAACCAGCCTGAGTATAATAATTTGCTGCTTGTTTGATGTACTTGTTTGCCTTTGAATGATTAGATCTATCTAGAGTTGCTTGGAATTGGTTCTGAGCAGCTAAACCCTTACAGAAGTAACTATTACCCAAAGCCCAAAAACTCGCTTTTTTAGTATAACAGTGATCTTTAGCTTGTTCAAAAACTTCCGCAGCCTCCAGATAGACTTCAGCAGAGCTTGTTTCTTCTGCATTTGCCATCTTCTCCCAAGCACGACACAGAATTGCAATATATTCTAGTTCCTTCCTTTCAGCCTCAACATCTATTTTTTTGACTATTATTGAGAACTTGTGTGCTGCTTTTCCATAACTTTTCGCGCTGTCCAGATAGTTTCCTTTTCTGTCTAGTAGCTTTGCTTCTTCCATAAGGATTCTAGCTTGACAATAACTGCACCTTAGATCAGAAGTTTTCAAAATTCTGATAATCAAATCTGTTTCTTCAGCAGTTGTATTTTCTTCGAGTTTAGTTTTGATGTTAATTTCTGTTTTTTGGAAATAGCCTTTTGCGTCTTGAAAGTTTTTAATTGCTTCTTGGGGTTTTTCTGTTCTACTCTGTTCTTCTGCTTGTTCTATTTTAGCCCAAGCAAAATAGTTTGGAGACAAATAGTTCCAATCATCTAACTCTTCATGAAATTTACCTGCATTCTCATAGTGAGTTCTTGCTTGAAGATATTTTTCTCTAGAATGATTATATTTTGCTTGTTCAATTTCGTTCCAAGCCTCCATATATCGAGAATGGTTCACATAAAAATTCTTAAGTTTTGGAAATTTCTCTGAAGCTATCAAATAAGCTTCAGAAGCAAAATTGTAGTCACTTGCTGCCTCTAAATGTTCACTCAGCTGGTCATGAATTTTTGCCTTTAGCCAATAAGATTCTGCTATTCTACTTGTTAATTCTAATTTTCTAAATATTACAATAACTCTGTCATAAAATTCTAAAGCTTTTGCTAACAGGTTTTTTTCTTTTGTTTCTAAGTAGGTTTGAAAATATATTCGTCCAAAGGAGAGATAAAACTCTCCATATAGAGCTAAAATCCAATCTAATTCTTGAATTTTTAAATCCTTCTTAATAAAATATCTGCAACTTTGTATTGAACTGATTGCATCCTTGAAGTAGTCAATTTTTTTACTTTTTTGGTTAGTTATTCTAGCTAAATCAGCTTTAGCTAGGGCTAAATATTTTTGTGTCATTGCTTGAAAATAATAGTTGTTTGGAAAATTTTTAAAATACTCAATTATGCGTTTAGAATTATCCAAAATTTCAGCTAAAAGACTCTTCTTTTTATTCAGATCTGATTCAACTTGAGAAAGATTATACAGAGCCCTACTATACACATTTAGGTTCGGAAAGATAATAGAATGACGCCATTCTTCAGTTAGCTTCACAGCTTTTTTGCCATATTCCACTGCTTCAGATAATAGCGAATATTTTAATTCGTTATCTACTTCAATCGAAGCCATTACAATAAAAGAGTTTGTGGCAGGATTATATGGATTCCATGCACGCAAATTGATAATTCTTAGATTTTTAATAACTTCTTTCACGATTTGAAGGTTTTCTTGATATAATTTTCGGTTTTTTTCCGGATCTTCATCTAAAAAACTTAAGTAAAGACCCATAGTGATTCGCCAAAATTGTGCAATTCCCAAGAGGTACTTATCTTTAGAAATTCTTGCTAAACTTGATTGTTTCTTAAAAAGTTCTAATGCAGAAGCAATTTTATTTTCTGAACGTTGAAGGGCAATAGCTCGGGAATGATAGCACCAACCGATTAGTGTTACATCATCGGTTTTTTGTGAAGTCTCTACAGCAATTTTTGAATAATATGAACCCTTTTGGATGTTCTCATCTTTTTCACTATACTTTAAATTACTACCAAAAAGGTAATACCAACTCGTCCAGCAATAAGCCCGAGCTAATTCATATGGATTATTTAATTCTTTAAGGATTTTAATTGCTTTTTCTCCAAGTGATATTAATTCTTGTCTGATTATACTTGATTCATTAGTATTTGTTCCCATCCAATAATAAAAATCAAATGAATTTTCAATCATATCATAGCAAGTTTTGGCAATTGCTAATTGATCACCGTTTTTTTCGAGTTGTTTTATTATTTGAGAT
>JARRMA010000148.1:1902-6009 GCA_037386505.1 Candidatus Bathyarchaeota archaeon | reverse complement strand
TACAATTGGATTTCTTGATTTAGATAACATTTCAGATAAGTTATAGGCATTTACATTATAAAGTTTTGAAAAGATTGTCAGCGATTTTTTTGAAAATAATTTTGATTAACTCAACTTTGAAACAAAGTAATAGTTTCTATATTTTTAAATTTCTTTATTTCAACATCATTGCTTGAAGTTGACAATTGCAATAAAAACTCGTCACCTTCTTTACTCTTCAACATAAAATTAACCAAATTTTTAAATTCTTTAAACTTTTTAGAAGACATCTGATCTACTTGTTTCTTAACTTTTTGTTTTTCAAGTATAAGCCTTGTTTTTTCTTTTCCTTTCACAGTAAGAGTGAACTTCTCTATTCCTTGTTTTCTCTTAGGTTTCAAAATTATTGCTCCTATATTAACAAGTTCATCTAAATATTCAGAAACAGTAGCTTTATCTGCATCACATATTTCGACAATTTGCATAAAAGTTGATGATTTTTTCAACAGTGCCTTTTGGATTTGAAAAAATACTTCTTCTTTACTTGTTTCTCCGTTAGACACACCGATCACATTCTCAATTTAGTTATTACACGATATTATACTTACGGGAAAAGAAGAATTCTCAATGTATGCGCTGTAATTGTGTAGTATTTTCAAACAATCTTTGTTCTAATATATTTGTTTAAGGTTAGACGAAAAAATTGGAAAATCTACTCATGAATAAACCCCAAAATCAGAGATAAGATATATGAAATTAATGCAAGTATCTATATGTAGCTAATGTTGATTTTTATTTCAAAACTCAAATGAAGCTGTAAAGAATTTTAATTTGATCAAAAAGGAACAAAATATATTTTATTATCTTCTTTTTTTCCTTTGATTAGTTCCAAGTGTCTGAGGACTGCTATTTGGTTTGTTAAGTTAGATTCTGTTAGATTGAATTTTATACAGAGTTGGTGAATAGTTGCCTTCTTATTGTCCTTTATGTACATGTGTATTGCTTTTTGTAAATCAGTTAAAATATCTGTTGAATCTTTGTCAGTATTTCCTATTTTTTTAGCAGTGAATACTGGTATGGGATTACAGACCTTCACAGGATGAGTTTCTATCATATGACAGTCTTCACACAAATTTTTATCATGAAAAACAAAAATTTCATTCTTCGATAGGTCACATCCGCAAATTGCACATGTTGTTGTTTCTTTCATTTTTTATCATTCATTCTTTTCTTTTTATGATCTTTGCCAGCGCTTCTTCTATTATAAAAAGTCCAATCACTACTAATATTGTTGAAAATAAATCCAATGAATATCCTAGAATACCTGCTCCTCCAATTGCTAATAATAAAACAGCTACAAACATAGCGAATCTATTTATTTTAATATCAGATTTTGCTTTGATTAAATTAATGCCTATAAGGATTAATCCAACACCTAAAGCAATGTATGAACCAGTATCTATTTTATAGGTACTACCAATAAACCATCCAATTCCAATCAAAATAATAAAAAGTCCCCATCCTAAACTATCTAAAGTTTGACTTTCAACCATAGATTATCATCTCAATAATTCATTGTTAAATACTTTCATCTAATCTTAAAATATTTATTATTAAAAATGATCCAAAATTTTAAGACTTGATTGAACATATTAAAGAGCATTCAAAATCTAAATGATGATTAATTAGTCTATTTATCTTGTTTCAAGATTTTTAAAGTCAGATTATTTCTCTTTAAGTTAATAAAAGAATATGATTTGGAGATGAATATTAGGTGGTAACTCAGCAAGAATTATTGTCTGTGGTCCGTGAGATCATGAACAACTTTTCTTATTCAACTGGATTATCATCAAAAAATACTCCTCGTCGTTATTTATGGACAGATGCTTTTGCAGTTTGTAATTTCTTGGAGCTTTATCATCGAACAGAAGAAGAAACGTTCAAACAATTTGCGTTAAATCTCGTAGATCAGGTCCATCACGTATTAGGAAAGCACCGCGAAGATGATCCAAGAAAAGGTTGGATCAGTGGATTAAGTGAGCGGGAGGGTGAAAAACATCCTACTAAAGGTGGTTTACGTATTGGAAAAGAGTTGAATGAGCGGGAGATCGGCGAAACCTTGGATACGCGATTGGAATGGGATCGGGATGGACAATACTATCATTATTTGACAAAGTGGATGCGAGCTCTCAATAGGATCAGTCAGATTACAGGAGATTTAACTTATAATAAGTGGGCTATAGAACTAGCTAAGATTGCTCACAAAACCTTTACTTATGAATCGCCCTTTAATGGAATGAAGAGTATGTACTGGAAGATGAGCATAGATCTTTCTCGTCCTCTTATCTCTTCTATGGGTCAACATGATCCTTTGGATGGCTTCATAACATACAATGAACTGCAAGCTGTAGCGTTAACGGATCCTAGATCGTTAGTTCTCAATGCAGAGATTACTGATATGTTTAACATCTGCAAAGGAAAGGATTGGACTACTGATGATCCTCTTGGTATTGGTGGTTTACTTTGTAATGTTTACCAAGTGGCTCAATTAATTTATAATAGATATTGGAAGCAAAATGCCCTCATGATTGATTTATTAAAGTCTTCTAAATTAGGGTTAGAAGCTTATCTGAAAAGCAACCCAATGCAGCTTCCCTCAGTCTGCAGACTTGCGTTTCGGGAGTTTGGTTTATCGCTTGGATTACATGCGATACAAAAATTACAAAAAATGATTTCCGAAAAACCAGATTTATTTAATGACAAACATCTACTTTCACTTATCAATAGTCTACAGGATTATGTTCCACTTACTCAAGAAATTGAAGAATTTTGGATTGATCCATCAATTAGACAAACTAATAGCTGGACAGAGCACATTGATATTAATATGGTGATGCTAGCAACCACTCTAATTCCAGATGGATATCTTGGCTTCTAAATATTGAATGTATAGATTATCGTTAGTATTGTTATTATAAATTTTAAATAATTAAACCAAAATTTTTTTCAATCATTTTAAATTCGAAAAATAGGGTTAGCTGAGGCCTCAACAAATTTTAAACTATTAGGAATGAGAAAGTGATTGCAAACAGTCTTTCATATCTACTATCTGTGTTGATTCTTATTCCTAGGTTGTACCTTTTCAGCCCCAATTTTCAATATACTTTACTCCCAAAAAAAGAGGGAGGAAAATTTGTGGATTATTTCTTTTTAAATAAGCTAACTAAAGCAATTACTATTGCAATGGCAACTGCTACTAGAATGACAATGTTCATTGTTGCTATATCTGGTATTTGAGCTACTTCTGTCATTTCAGGGGTTTCTGGATAATCTGGCATAGCGTTAACAACAGCTTGAGCAACTTCTTGAGGTGTCGCGTCCGCCGGAAGATTAGCTACAACACTATTTGCAACTTCTTGGGCTGTTGGACCTTCATATCCTGGATATGATGGATAAGCTGCAGGTGCAGGATCAACCACTAGATATGTTACTGCTTGTGAACCGTAATATGCTCCTGAACCAACAAAACTAGCTATTATTGTATAAGTGCCTTCCAGTTGTGGAATAAATGAGTATTGATAGTTTCCATATGAGTCGCTGTTTGTTGTACCTATCCATGCAAAGTTTCCTGCTGGATCTACTACTTGGATTCTTACTTCTACACCCATTGCATTTGCTGGACGTTCAAATTGTTTGTAAACATATAGCATCCACTCGCTCATGTATTCATCAGCTATTGCAGGTACTCCGTATGCGAATCGTGCTTTCATTTCAATGGTGTTTGTTCCAGGTGATACATCTGTTACCCTACCATCTATTAAGGCACTTGAACCCAATGGAATTGCTTCATCGGATGCTGAGACAGAGATTGCGCTTGGACCTTTTCCAACTGCATAAATCATTTGATCATATGAATCATAGGTGGCAATTATGCTATCACCAATTATTGCTGCACCGCCCCAATCGGTTTGTCGGAATAATCCATCGGCTCTCCAGATTTCCTCTCCAGTGGTTGCATTAAGGCAGATGAATGGTGCGCCACGTGATTTTGGATCAACAGGTGAATGTTCACTGTGACCAAGATAGATTTTGCCATCAGTTATGAATAGTGGATATACGGGCCAATTG
>JARRMA010000148.1:0-1794 GCA_037386505.1 Candidatus Bathyarchaeota archaeon | reverse complement strand
ATTCATAGTTCCATAAAAGATCTCCTGTTTGGATATCGTAAGCATTTAATTGTCCAGCCATTTTTGCATTTACATATAAATTGCCGTAGGCGACTGCACTTCCGATTCCAAATATTCCCAGATAGTTCAGTGAGTCAGTGGGACCCCAAAGCTCTGCACCAGTTTCTGTGCTGAAACCCCAAACTTGTCGAGTTTCTTTTGCTCTTAATGTGAAAACTCCGTCTTGAACACTTCCGGTACCCCAGCTTATTGTCAAGTCTCCTAATGGTGGTTGCCAGGATGTTTGCCATAATAATGTTCCTTCGTGTCCAGGTGCTATACTCAGACACCACATTTGAATTGGAGCATCTCCCATGTCTATCCAACCTGCAGCTGTTGTACCGATAATTCGATCATCAAGAGTTGCACTAATTGTTCCTGGAAGACCTGTAGGAATTGTAATATTCCATTCTTGACCAGCTTGACCTGCGTCTTGAATAATGCGCCCTTCTGCTCGCCAACTTCCTGCACCAAATTCTGATGCAAATCCTGTTACTGCTCTGCTTGAGTTCCAAAGAGCCATCCAGCCATTGTTGATATCAGTTTGATAGATCAATATTTCGCCGTTTGGACCGCGTAGAGTGTAGCTTGCACCGAATCTTACACTTCCTGCTGGGACATCATACATACTATAGACCCAATCTCCATCCATTGGATCAAATGCATGCCAGTCGCTTCCATCGAGACACCAAATATATCCATATGCACCATGATAGTTTTGACTACTGAAGTAGAAGATTTGGCCAAAAGATACCTGGAGCGTATCTCCTTCAGGGTTTAGAAGCTCTTTATTCCATATTTCTTCTCCTGTGTGTAAATCTGCTGCAACAACTCTTTCGGTTGGAAATCCAGATTTGTATTGGTTGTAAACTAGTACCCCGGCTACAATAATTGAATTTGAGAAGAATCCTTCATATGCATCTCCGTCTTCGAAGGCATGATTACCTAGTTCTCCTCCTGCAAGTCCTCCCATCCGTAATGGTGTTTCCCATAATATGTGTGCAGTTTCTGGTGCATCTTCGTTATATGGAACGTAACCACTTGCTCTTCCTGTTGGGCGTTCAAACCAGCTGCCAGATATTGTATTCCATTGCCAGTTTTGTGCATCTATTGGGCGTGTCCAATATTCATTGGGTAATGGAGATCCTTGATAGTATTCTATAGGTTGATCTTGAACAACAACTTCTATGATTTCGCTGTCACTGGCTTGGTAAGATATTGTGCCATATATGTTTTGAGAAAACGCTGGAGGAGAAGCCCATGTATATAATTGTTCAGGGAAGTGAGTTTGGAATGTGTATGTTCCAACCATTGTGGGTATGTATGTGGTACCTGTACCTCCAGTTGAATCAGTCCTGAAAGGTCCGAGGGTCTCTGTTGAACCGTCAGGTTTTGTTACTGTAATTGTTAGGTTTTCCCAACCATGAGATGTTACAGAAAGATAGTCGGAGATTCCCACGTGTAATAGAACTGGTTGATTAGGGCCAACTGTGTCAGGTATAGCTCCAATGTAGGCGTAGGTTGTTTTTTCTCTGATTTCTTGTGCAGAGGTAGATTGTAGAACAACTGAACTGAACGTTAGTGTAAATATCAGAATTGAAATTACTGTAATTATTTTTATTTTTGTTTTTTTCATTTTTTCATTCCTTTTTAATTTTAGTTTATAGAAGACTTCCTTATAGAAGGAAGTATATATTAAGTGAACGATTACAAAAAAATACAAATAATTACAATTGAATACAAATGAATTTATTT
>JARRMA010000147.1:0-4109 GCA_037386505.1 Candidatus Bathyarchaeota archaeon | reverse complement strand
ATCACCTATTTTCCGTTCTTCAACAAGTTCAGCATATCCCAAATCTTCAGGTCTAATATCATCTAAATTCGTAACAATTTTTCCATCTGTGGCTCTCGAAAGTTTCTTCATATCAGATTCTTTTACGCTTATAACTGCTAATATTCCTTCTTTTGCGAGGAAATATTTCGCTGTATCATCTACACCTTTTTGACTAATCAACACATTTGCTTCAGATTTCTTAATTTTATCAACCATCTTCTTTAAAATACTCGTTTCCTTATCCAAGAAACCCATTATTTGAGAAGGATCATTAATTCTAATCTGAGAACTGACTTCAGTTTTTTTAACTTCCAAAGCAACATCTATCAGAGCAATTTTAGCTTCTTTCACACTTTTTGGCATTCCCGATTGAGCAACTTCTTTATCCAATATTATGCCTTTAATTAACTTGGTGTCTTGAAGGCTTTTCCCAACTTTCTTTACTATTTGGATATTATCGAGATCAACATTCCATTTATCACCAATTTTTTCAGCAATTTGATCAATTGCATCAACAGCAATTACTGCAAAGTGTTCTTTGGCTGTTCCTACTGCTTTACTTCCCATTGCAGTTTTGGCCGTTTTCTTCAAAATGTCTTTATCATTTAAATCTGCGTTTTGAGCTATTTTATCCAAGGTATCTAAAGCTTTTTGGGCAGCTTTTCGGTATCCTTCAACAATAATTGTTGGATGTATATTCTGTTCTAACATTTCTTCAGCCATTTTTAGCAATTCCCCTGCTAGAACTACTGAAGTTGTTGTGCCATCACCCACCATATCATCTTGTGTTTTGGCTACTTCAACAATCATCTTAGCAGCTGGATGTTGGACGTCAATCTCATCTAATATTGCAGCTCCATCATTAGTTATCGTTATGTCGCCTAAACTATCAACAATCATCTTATCCATACCGCGGGGTCCAAGAGTGGATCTTATTGCTTCAGCGATGATTTTAGCTGCCATAATATTATTTTTTTGTGCTTCTTTCCCTCTGTTTCGAGTTGTTCCCTCTTTTAGAATAAGGACTGGTTGTCCTTCTTTAGTTTGAGTTAAATACGCCATTAATTTTTCCTCTTACTTATTTTCATTTGATCGAAATAACATAGTTATTTAAATAAATCGTTCTGATAGAACTATTTAAAGTAAATGTTGATTTTTTTCTAAACATTTACCTTGCTTTTCATTTTTTAGAGTTAGTATTTATCGTTAAAGATTAATTCCAATAGCTGGCAATAAAATCCAGATTATACCTAGATAAATGATAAATAATAATCCGGTTATTAACAGGTTTTTGTGCCAATCATTACTACTTGCTATTCCAAAAGGTATACCTATTGAAAATCCAATAATATGTCCGATGTAAGATACAGTGCCTTCTGCATTAATTTGGGCTGCCAGAAGATTATATGAAAAATAGATAATTGCCACTAAACCCAACGGCATTAAGAAATAGAATGAAAATTTTAACGGTTTTAGAAGCATAACTATTGCAGTCAATGTGAAGATTGCTGCTGAAGCTCCAATCATAGATATATTCGGATTATAAAATAGTGTACTAACCAAGAACGATCCTACTCCCCCAACAAAGAATGGAACTACAACCCATTTGGCACCTAACTCATTTTCTATGGTGTTTCCAAAAATGTAAAAAAATATCATGTTTCCTATGAGATGAGTTGGATCAGCATGGAGAAACAAACCTGTAATTAAAGTCCAAACTCTACCGATTAATAGATTTTGTCCACTAAATACAAGATATTCCAAAATTTGATTTTGATTACCTCCAATTAGCCATACCACAAGAGATGCTAAGGCGCATATTATTATGAGCCAGTTAGTTTTATTCATTTATTCATTCACTACTTTTACCTTTTTGAATCTTGAAATCTTATAAAGATGCTAATTTAGTTAGAACATCTAAAATGGTGATCTCGATATTTTTTAATTCTAAAAAAATTGATAAATAATTTTAGAGAACGAATTTTCTACACCTTTGTTCATATTCACATATTCTACATTTGTAAGGATTTTGGGTTGAAATAGCTTCTCTTTGGTTTTTCCAAAATTTTATAGCCCATTCTACACTTGCTTTTGCTTGTTTTTCATCAAACTTATTGAAATAAATTATAGCATTTTCAATTGGTATAACTACATTTCTAGGTTCAATATTTCTTACGGCATTCAACACTGTATCTTTGAGATCGGGATTGCATTTCAATTTTCTATCTGCAACAACTATTGCATAAAACAGTTTCTCTATATTAAAACCAAGATTTTTCAATAAGATTCCATAAAATCCTGCTTGAACATGATGACTTGGGCACACTTTTTTTCTTCTTGAAAATTTGTACTCAAAAATAACCAAAGGTTCTCCGTTTTCAAACAAAACTGAATCTGGTTGACCTGTTAAAATAACGTCTTCATATTCGGATAGGAGCAACCACTCCATCGCTAAAACAGGCTCTTTACCGTAAACTGTTTTCCATAGACTTTCTTGATCAACAATTTCGGCTCCTTCAAGTAGTTTTTCATGAGCTGCAGTACCCTGATTTTTTGTTTCAGTTTCAACATCACCATAAAGATATTTCATCTCAATCTTTTTTTCACAGTAGTACTGCCCTGCAACATCACTAGCTCTGATTGTGCAACGATCAAATCTCAATAATTCCTTACTGTTTTCTTTTTTTGCATCTATTAATTTAAGCAAAGAATTATATTTTTCAAGCTGACTCTTCCAAATATCCATGATTTCTATCTAGCATCATAATCCCTGACAAAATAAAAAACCACCTATTTTTAAAAATAATAAAGAAATAGGCTTTTAATTTTAGATAGAAATAATTACTTAACTGTTAAAAAATTCCTAAATAAAATAACAAATCATTGGTAATATTGTTCTTATTCAACTTCTTTCTATAATCCTATTGTATGATAATTAAACATTTAATGAATATTATTCTGCTCCCAGTCAAAGTTATTGTTGTATTCCCCTTGTTAATTGCCTCTTTTTTTGATTACCAATTTTATTTGGGATTAGATTCAATCATAAAATTATTACCAATACTTTTTGGAAACTTTTTAATTATTCTTGGTTTGATAATGTTGATTTTATCTATATCCCTTTTTATTTCAAAAGGAAATGGAACAATAGCACCTTGAAACCCTACAAGCAAACTAATTACATTTAAAATTTACAAATATGTGCGAAATCCAATGATTATAGGAATTTTTCTTATTTTAATTGGAGAATCCTTATTGGTCGGTTCCTTTTTGTTAACACTTTACACTTTCTGATTCATTATTGGAAATTTAATCTACATTCCGCTTATTGAAGAACCAAAGCTACTGAAACGATTCGGAAAAGAATATCAAACATATCTTGAAAAAGTTCCCAGATGGATCCCAAAGTGCAAAAAATAATTGAGCATAAAAATATGAACACTAAATATTCACTGTATTTTTATATCAAAACTTTTCATAGATATTATAAACTATAATAACTTGAAGGCACACAGGAATTAATGTTTATGACCTGAACCCACACTATACTTCCATTTTTACCTCTGTGTCATTACAAATGTTACTTAGTTTTAGATGTCGTATGTAAGAATGCTTTATAGAACCACCCTATTTCTAAGACTAATTATTTATACAACATATAATCAACTCATTTTTTGAGTTGCCACTTGGGGAGGTGAAACAATGAATAAAAAAATCCAGCTCACTACTTCATTTATACTTGTTTTTATAATAGTTGTATTTAGTATTCCAATATCCATTGCTCAAAATGAATGGGATTGGTGTGTAATATCAGCCTATGGAACAAACTTGATAGAAGGAGAAACAACTCCCCAAAGTTTTAAATTCATAGTTGAAGCTCCACCAACAGGGCGTGAAATTCCTAATACTATATCACTTGAAAGAGGCACAGAAGAAAATTATATGTACAATTTATCACCAGGTGATGAAGTAGACGTAAATTATATTGATGCACAATATGATACATATAGCTTTGATGATTCCTCAGAAGCTGGCCATTATGTCATATTATACGAAGGTGAAGCAAGAACTCTAACAGTAAACAGACA
>JARRMA010000146.1:0-4110 GCA_037386505.1 Candidatus Bathyarchaeota archaeon | reverse complement strand
TCATACTTTTTCATCTGAACATATGAAGGATACACAGGAATAATTTTCGTTCCCTCAAATTTGTACCTTCGTTCCACAAATCCAATAGGAGATAAAGCGTAAACATTTGTGCATCCAAAATTATACTCACCTCGCTTTACCGGTCTCAGATAGTAGTTAAATATCTTCGTCCCATTTGATTCCAAAGTTAATTTAAATAACAGATCCCGGATTTGAAATTCAAATGGAATTTCATCTATTATTTTACAATGGACACTAAATGAATAATGATTTTCTATAAATATTTTTATTTCATTTTCGTCACCATTGGAGAGTCTGTTTGGAGTCAGTCTATAAGCAAACACTCCTCTTTTGTTAGCATATAAAATCAGGATATCACTCAATAATAAAAAAACTACAACTGCAAATAATAAATTTGTGATAACTAATAACGGTTGAAAAAAATAGGAGAGTACAAAAAGGAATACCAAGGTGGCAATTACAATAAAGAATCTGGATGATAGATAGAAAGACTTAATCAATTTCACTATCTCGGTACCTCAATCCGCTCTAAAATTGTTTTTACTATATCATCAGGTGTTTTTCCCTCCATTTCTTTTTCTGGTGTCAGCAAAATCCGATGACGTAATGCAGGATGAACAGCTTCTCTTACATCATCAGTAGTTACAAAATCTCTTCCGTTTATTGCTGCAAATGCTTTTGCTCCAATCATTATCGAAATAGAAGCCCTGGGCGAACCGCCAAGATAGAGATCACTGTTATTTCTTGTTTTATTAACAATTTGTGCTATATATGAAGCGACTTTTTCATCAAGGTGAGCCGTTCGAACATTTTCTCTTAACTTATAAAGGGATTCTTTTGTAAATACAGGTTGAATTAAATTTAGATCATTAACATTTTTTCTGCTGTGAAGATCAAGCAGGATTTTCATTTCTTCTTCAGGTAATGGATAATCCATTTCAATTTTGAATAAGAATCTGTCAAGTTGAGCTTCCGGAAGTTTGTAAGTTCCTTCATGCTCAATTGGATTTTGAGTTGCAAAAACAGTAAAAGGGTTATCCATTTTATAGGTTGTTCCATCAACTGTGACCTGCCGTTCTTCCATTGCTTCAAATAATGCTGATTGAGTTTTAGCGGGTGCACGGTTTATTTCATCGATTAAAATTATGTTTGAAAAAATAGGACCGCGGTTGAATTCGAATTCAGATGTTTTCATGTTGAAAACTGAAGTTCCGAGAATATCGGAAGGCATTAAATCCGGCGTAAATTGAATTCTTGAAAAATCCGCCGAAATGGTTTTTGCAATTAATTTCGCCAACAATGTTTTAGCAATTCCGGGTACACCCTCAATAAGAACATGTCCATCAGCCAAAACTCCTGCAATCATCATATCAATTACTTTCTCCTGACCGACAATAATTTTCTTTATTTCATTACGAACTTTTTCAATTGATTCTTTAAGCTCTGATAAATCTGTTCTAGGTGTAAAGTTCTTTTCTTCCATATTATTTCGTGCTTTCGTAAAATTTTTCTATTTGATAATTTAAATTGATTAAATCTTCTTCGGAGATATTAAGATTAAATTTTATTTTCTGAATTTCGTTCAATAATGATTTTAATTTACGATATGGGATTAAAGATTTCTCGGAGATTTTTTTAACAGTATATTCATCGAATTCACCCGTTCTAATTAAGTATTTATTCCTGATGTAATCCAACAAATATGAAATTTTCTTTTCGGCTATATTTTTATAATCCTTTTGCTGATAATAAAGACTGCCAACAGTTTTTACAAATTCAACAGTAGTGTTTGCGAGCGGTGGAATTACCGGAATAATTCTTTGTTTTCTTCTTCCATAAAAAAGTATAAAAAGGAAAACTGAAACCAGAATAATAAAGTAAGCCCATTTAAGTGCTTGCTGCGATAAAACATATTGCAGCATTGAAGCTGTGTATTTGTTCCCATCCTTATAATAATCATCCCAAAAAGTTTTTTGAACCGGTAAATGAGATAAAGCTTTGTAAACGTAATCATTGTTTTTAGAATTGAGAAGATGGTAATTTGTGAAAGCAAGCGGAACAGTATTTAAAAGGAAATTGCCTTCACCATATTTAATTCTTAAAAAATTTACTTTATCATCATCATTTGTCCCAAGAACCTGAGCCAAAGTTGAATCGTACTCACTAAAATAGTTATCGAAGTTTCCTCTAAAATATGCATATCCAGTTTCTGATTTTAGTTCTGGCAGACTAAAATTAATTTTTACTGAATCTTCGCTGAAAAATTTATCATATGTTTTTATTTTAAGTGAGTCTGCAAGACTGCCCAAAATTCCAAAAGCAGAGATGAATACATTGTTACCTTCCGCAACATAATTAAGAAGATATTCTGTGTCTAGTCGATCGGGAGAGATGTAATTATTTATAAAAACATAATTCGTTTTGTAATAATATTTATCCTTCAGAATATTATATATTGGGAGCTCTTTCAGTTCCACTTCGCTGGAAGGAAATAAATTAGGAGCAATGTCATAAATTACAAAGCCCCCGTATGGAATTTTATCTTTCTTCGCAAAACTTTTAGTCCAGTCAATTTCTTCAGGTTCAATAATTTTAATAACTGTAATTACTATCAGAGTTAAAATCAGAGGTATTAAAAATTTTATTTCTTTTTTCTTGATCATGCAGCAATCAACTTGAATAGGTTGTTAAAATCATCCTGAGATTTGCGCATTACATTTTCATCAACCGGAAAATCACCGTACCAAATCCATTCAAAATGAGATGTAGCTTTACTAAAGGCCTCAGAAATTTTATCGTTTTTAATTTCTGATAAATATTGATGATTGGTTTTATTATTCTTAAGCTGTATAAATTCCTTCTCTGAAAGCAGTTTCAATGTTTTTAAGAACAGGTATCTTGTAGCAAGTTTGAAATCCTTATTTGCAATTGCGATAGACAAAAGCTCATCAAAATTTATTTGCATAATATCTTCTTCACTCTCTGCAACTTTTATTTGACTTTGAATTTTTTGCCCAAAGAATAATCCCCTTCTATCACCTTTTATTAGTCCTCTAATGATTAAAAATACTGCAAGTATTGCTAATCCATAATAAAAATAGTCCAATATGGTTGAATATGTTTTTGAAGATCGAATTATGGCAAGCTGCTGATTTATCCAGTTTCTAATTTTTCCGATCCAATCCTGCGGTTCTTGCTGAGCATTATCATAATTGAATGAAGGATCATTTTTATATTTATCGAAAATTTTATTTTCCAGAGTACGTACATTTACAAAAAATTCATCATCGTTGGCTGGCATTATTTTCTTGGTTGTGTCAGTGTATTCATAATTGTTCGTTTCCCTTGCTGAAGCAGGTTTTTGGCATAAGGAAAATTGAGAATAGACTACCAAAACAGTAAAAGCAATTATCAGAATAATTTTGGTATTCATTTTTATCTGATTTCTTCGATTTGCTGAATTAATCCAGGAGCTTCTTTTCGTTCAACCAAATTATAATATTGAAATGCAATTGCAATCGTGCTCAGAGAGTAAAACAATGCCCCCAAAGAAGATATAATTGATGAAATAATAAACAGAATCCTTCCTGTATTTCCACTACCTGCATCGATTCCGGCAAATGCCAAAAAGAACATTACAATATAATTAGGTATATAAAGAATAAAACTTAAAAATCCCTGAATAATTCCAATTACTATTATCAGTCCAAAGGTAAACCACCAGTTGTCTTTTATAATTTTTAGGCAGCGATTCACTGCATCAAAAAATCCGATTTGTTCTTCAAGTCTTACAATAAAGATGATTGAAAGTGCTATTGATAAATAAATTCCCGGAATAATTAAGAAAACAAAACCTATTGCGGCTATGATGCTATATCCGATTAAAGTTAAAAAAAGTTTCCAAAAATTTTTCTTCACCATACTCCATACTTCTTCAAGATTAAAAGTACCGGGTTCAGAATTTTTATAAAGTAAGAGATGAGAATATGTAACTATGGTAATAACAAGATACGACAGCATTGTGAATAACATTGAGAATAGAAACGGGACGCCAAATTGTTCAAGTTGCGGTTGAGTCCGAAAACTGAA
>JARRMA010000145.1:2843-8099 GCA_037386505.1 Candidatus Bathyarchaeota archaeon | reverse complement strand
CGCATCTGTCCATCTATAGGTCGACTCCAGTATTCTGTTGGGAAATCAAATCCAGGATAATAAACTACAGGTTCATCTGTAACTTCAAGTTGTAGGGGATCACTATAACTGTCTTCCATGATTGTTCCTGCAGGTCCATAATATCCATTTGAATCTGTTACTATTTCAGGGAAGTGAGTAACTAGAGTATATGTTCCAATTTGAGTAGGGACATAAACAACTCCTGTCCCACCTGTCAAATCTGTGCTTATTGGACCAAGTATTTCTAATGTGCCGTCAGGTCTTGTGACTTCCACAGTTAGACCAGTCCATCCAGCTATTTCGCCTCCCCCAGGATGGGGGTAAACGCTTCCGACATGAATAACAACTATTTTGTTAATTTCTGCTGGATTGGGAACAGCATTGACATAGGGTACAGGATTTCTTATCACTGCTTGGGCGTTCACTGAAGGCAAAGCAATAAGCATTGTTGATATTGTTAAAATTGCAATTATCGCGATCGTAGATATTTCTGATTTTACTTGTGTTTTTTTCATTTTTTCTCATTCCTTTTTAGAACAGTTTTATGTTTAGAATAAATTATACTTAAGGTTTTTCTTCAAAAAATAAAATCAACAAAAGTAGAGTTTAAATTAAATTTTTACAATACGTTTGTATTATTAGAAATTGAATAGTTTCACTCCTCTCTCTCCCCTCTTTTTCATTTCGTTCGATCATCAATCTTATTTTATCTTAATCAAAATATGACTCTTAGATGGTGAAAATAATGAGTAAAATTAACTACAAAGAAATGGTAATAAAAAGATTAAGTTATATTCAAATTCTAGCCAAACAAGAAAGATATGATGAAATTCAAAACCTTCTAGAAACAAATTTCGTGCTGGTGGCTTAAAATGGCTATTTCAATATCATGTCACGGATGTGGAAAAACTCTATTTCAAGGACGAGATATTATTTCTCCATATTATGTTCGAGCGAAAAATGATTGCAAATGCCCTAAATGTGGAAAAAAACTTTCAAACTCATCTATGGGGGTCCAACTTGATCTAATGAAACTTACACATTGACAAAATCTTGATTTTAGAAATAAAATATGCATTATTATTCAAAAGAAGTCTAACAATTAGTATAATTTTGTTTTAATTTTTAATAAAAATATTTTTTATTTTTAACCAAATCTGAATTTTAAGAAAAATTAATAAAAAATTTTTATCTTATCCAATTTTTTGAATTGTGATTTTTGTTCCACTTTTCACTTTTTCAAATATTTCTAAGTTTTTTGTAACTTTTCCAATGATATTGACAGGACTATAAGGTTGAGTTTCACCCCAGAATATACAAAACGCACTTCCCATTGGCCAATATCCTATATCTCCCTTTTCTACAGTAGGTGAAGATTTTTCGTTCCCCATTTTTATTGGAATTTCAAAATATACTTCATCTTTCCAAAGAGCTGATCGTCCTTCGATTGGGAGGTTATGGATTATAGCATCCACGGTTCTGGGTGATCGAAATCTAATTAATTCTGCTTCTGCAGTACCAATACTTTCTATATCTAAAATAATTGGAATGCGAGATACACTCATTTTTACCACTCAAATTAATTCTTGGAAACACTTGCTATTAGGTTTTTATTTAATATTAAATCTATATTCATTTATTTTATTTTAATCTAAGTCAAATTTATTCTATCTAATTAAATTACTTTGGATGTTTTTAATTAAAGGAATATATTAGAATTAGACTTAAACAAGTTGAATTGACAAATATTAATGTTAATTTATAACATAGAAATATTTATATCCAAAGCCATTTTCTAGTGTTCCGAAATAAATTAAGGAGAAATGATAATTGTCTTCTGGATTAACTGGAACCCCAGTTTTAATACTACGTGAAGGAGCATCCCGATCACGAGGGCAAGAAGCCCAACATGCCAATATTATGGCAGCTCAAATAGTCGCTGAAGCAGTTAAAAGCGCTCTTGGACCAAGAGGAATGGACAAAATGCTTGTAGACAGTTTCGGAGACGTAACAATAACCAGTGATGGACGAACAGTTTTAGACGAAATGGATATTCAGCATCCAGCAGCTAAAATGATGGTGGAAGTCGCCAAAACTCAAGACGACGAAGTTGGAGATGGAACAACTACTTCTGTAATTATAGCAGGAGAACTTCTCTCAAAAGCTGAAACATTGATTGAAAAAAATGTTCATCCAACAGTTATTATTGACGGATATCGAAAAGCCGCAGAGAAAGCTCTTGAAACTCTTGAAAAAATTGCAATAAAAGTAAAACCCACTGACAAGCAGATGATAAAGAAAGCTGCTATGACTTCTATGGCCAGCAAATTAGTTTCTGGTAGCAGAGACTACCTTGGAGACATTGCGACAGATGCTGTTCTTCAAGTAGCAATGAAAACCGAAAATGGATACAAAGTCGATCTTGACAACGTCAAAATTGAGAAAAAACCTGGAGAATCGCTAACCGATACCAAACTTATTAACGGTATTGTTCTTGATAAAGAAGCAGTTCATTCTGGCATGCCTAAAAGAGTAGAAGATGCAAAAATAGCATTAATAGATACTGCTCTTGAAATAGAAAAAACTGAATTTGACGCAAAAATAAACATCGAAAGCCCAGAACAGATGGATGCTTTTCTAAAACAAGAAGAAAATATGATTAAAGATATGGTTGAAAAACTATCCAAAAAAGGTGCAAACGTAATTCTATGCCAAAAAGGAATCGATGATCTAGCGCAACATTTCTTGGCCAGAAAGGGAATTTTAGCGGTCAGAAGAGTAAAGAAATCTGACATGGAAGCACTAGCCAAAGCCACAGGAGGAAAAGTTGTTTCAAACTTAGATGATATAAACAAGAAAGATCTCGGATGTGCTCAACTTGTTGAAGAACGAAAAATAGGCGACGATAAAATGACATTCATTGAAGGATGTAAAAATCCATTAGCAGTCACTATACTTATTCGTGGAGGAACAGAACGAATAGTTGACGAAGCAGATCGTTCACTTCATGATGCACTATGTGTTGTAAGCGACATAGTAGAAGAACCGAAGTTTCTAGCAGGGGGCGGCGCACCAGAAATGGAAGTTTCTAAAGTACTCAAAAAATATGCTGAATCTCTTCCTGGAAGAGAACAACTAGCAGTTATGCAATTCGCCGAAGCATTAGAAGTAATACCAACAACATTAGCTGAAAATGCAGGTTTAGATCCCATAGATATCATATCTGAATTAAGATCACACCATGAAAAAGGGAAAATATGGACAGGGGTTGATGTTGACTCAGGCAAAGCAGGTGACATGGAAAAAGCAGGTGTCTTTGAACCCATAGTAGTAAAAAAACAAATCATAAAATCTTGCTCCGAAGCAGCATCGCTAATCCTAAAAATTGATGACGTAATAGCATCAGGAAAAACTAAAACACCCCCAATGCCACCAGGCGGTGGCGGAATGGGTGGCATGGGTGGAATGGGAGGCATGGGAGGAATGCCTCCAGGTATGATGTAGGGGCGTTCTAATATAACAACTGAAGAACATGTAGTTTCTATCGGGCCAAAAAAATTAACCCGATTTGAAAAAGCTAGGATAGTGGGAGCTAGAGCTCTACAAATTGCAATGGGTGCTCCCATTATAATAGAAGTTTCAAATGCTAAAGCGGGTCCTATTGATATTGCAGTTCAAGAGCTCGAATCAGGAATTCTTCCTATTACCATTAGGCGTACATTACCGAACGAAACCTATCAAGACATACCACTAAAGTGGTTAATACAAGCGTAATTTTTTACGCTCCTTTTTATTTTTGTGTAATCATCTTTTTCAATACAAAAAATAGAAAAAATTAGTTAAATTAGTTTGACTTCGTCAAAATCAACATATTGTAAAGTTATTTATCAACTTTAGTATTTTCACAATAATTTCTTATCTTAATAATTATTACCATTCTTCATCTTCCTCTTCATCATCATAATGTGAGATCCTAGCCAGTAAATTTGACCACATTTCTCACATTTCCAGTATTTATCAAAATAAATTGAAGTTAAATCAGGAATCTTCTCTCTAATTGAATCTTTAGACACCATAATAAGCCGTCCGTTACATTTAGGACAACGTGAAATAGTAAAATCAATTTCAAGAGTCAAATTGAAATGAAGGATTACACTAGAAAGTTTTGTAACAATTTCTGTTCCTTCTACAAAAAATGCTTTAACCCCACGTTTCATCGCTTGCTGAACCAATCTTTGATCTTTAGTAAGCAGAATACGATTTCTTGAGATTGCCCATTCAATTAGATTTTCATCTGAAACACTTTTGTAATATTGAACATCATGACCTATTATACGAAGCCAGCGACTCAATTTACCGAGCATTCCGTCAGTTATGAACTTCAATGAATTAACCATACCAATATAATCATAAAAATAATTTAACATTTGATAATCAGGGTAAACTTAAATACAATATAACAGGGTTATGTTTTTGAGTGAAATAGATGAGAGTTTACATGGATTACGCTGCTACTACACCTGTGGATCCCAGGGTCTTTACTGCAATGAAACCATACTTTACTAAAAAGTTCGGAAATACTATGTCCTTACATTCGATAGGACGCGAAGCAAAAGAAGCCTTAGAAGAATCAAGAAACGAAATTTCTTCATTATTGAATTGTAAAAACAACGAATTAATATTCACGGGTAGTGCGACAGAATCGACAAATACAGTCTTAAAAGGAATAGCATACGCAAATAGAAAAAAAGGAAAACATATGGTAGTTTCCCAAATTGAACATCATTGTGTTCTTGAACCTGCTCATTGGTTAGAAAAACAAGGATTCGAAATTACTAGACTTCCTGTGGACAAATTTGGATTAGTAGATCCAAAAACGCTTGAAGATGAAATCAGGAAAGATACAATTTTGGTTTCTATAATGCATTCAAATAATGAAATAGGAACAATACAAGACATAGAAACAATTGGAAAAATATGTAAAGAAAAAGAAGTATATTTTCACTCTGATGCAGTACAAAGTTTCGGCAAAATTCCTATAGATCTCAAAAAATTGAATATTGATCTTTTGTCAATAAGTTCTCACAAAATGTATGGACCAAAAGGAGTGGGTGGACTCTTTATTAAAAAAGGAACAAAAATTGATCCACTACTACATGGAGGAGGACACGAATTTTCAATGAGAGCATCAACAGTCAACGTAGCTGGAATTGTTGGTTTCGCCGAAGCAGCTAA
>JARRMA010000145.1:0-2791 GCA_037386505.1 Candidatus Bathyarchaeota archaeon | reverse complement strand
TAGTAAAAACCAAATCATCCTAAGAGATAAAATAATAAAAGAAGTACAAAATATTGAAGATTCCCACCTGAATGGTCATCCAAAAAAACGATTACCTAACAACACTAACTTTTGGTTTGCTTTTATCGAAGGAGAATCGCTACTAATCCAATTAGACATAAATGGGATATCAGCCTCAACCGGTTCTGCATGCTCTTCTGATTCTTTAGAAGCAAGCCATGTATTACTTGCTATTGGATTAAAACCTCAGGAAGCTCATGGATCGTTAAGACTATCTTTGGGAAAGTACACAACCGAAGATGACGTAAATTATGTGCTGGAAATATTACCTAAATCAGTTCAAAGATTAAGAGAAATTTCACCACTTAAGAAAGGAATATAATTAATAAGAAAAAGAAAAAATCAATATATTTTTCAGTAATTTATTTTTCTGTTTTTAATAGAGCCTTATCAGTTACTTTCAATACTTGTAGCGCTTCTTCAGAACTACAGAGTGGTTCTAAGATCTGGTTTTTCTTAACAGAATCAAGAAAGCATTGTAATTCCAAAACAAGAGGTTCACAAGAAGATACAGATATTTGTTCTTCAACATGTCTAGATAACCATAAGATGTCATCCCAACTTCCATTTTCAATTTGAGTTTTGGGGGGAGATCTATAAGAGGTAAGTCGTTGTTGTGCATAATTTACAGTGTAAAATTTTTTATTTCCATATAAATGACTTAAACGAAGTTTATAATTGGGAAGCCAACTTACCTCTATATGACTATGAATGTGGCCATATTTCAATGAAACATACGCATAATCTTCAAATTTACTGTTAGAATTCTTGGAAAAATGTGCATAAAGAACTTCGGGTTGTTTTTTAGTAAGATAATTTAATAGATCAATTTCATGGCAAGCTAAATCTAAAAAAACACCACTATCCTTAATTCTTGGTGGAGATGGCCCAAATCTCATAGAAACTGTTGAATAAATATGAGAAAAATCTACACTTTCAATTAGTTTTTTAACCGCAGCATTAAATCGTTCAATATATCCAACAGCCAATAATCGATTTTTAGTAACTGCTTTTTCAAACATAGACTTTCCATCCTTAAAAGATGGAGCAAAAGGTTTCTCAACCAAAACATGTTTATTATTTTCTAGAGCTGCTAAAACAACAGTTTTATGAAATGAAGTGGGAGTACAAACACTAACTGCATCAATTTCTTCGGTAAAAAAACTTTCAAAATCTTGATAAAAATTGCATTTATACGTATTTGCTAATTCTTTTTTGGTTGGATCTTTGTCACATATTGCGACTAATTTACAATTCTTAAGTTTGCTATATACTCTAGTATGGGCAGAACCCATGAATCCAAGTCCAATTACACCAACTTTAATTGTCATATTATATTCCACGAATTATTGGATAATATTCGCTAATTTAATAAATTCCATTAATAAACCTTGGTTAACTCAAAATAATGGAAAAATTTTCTTATTTTATTTTTTATGGAATATATTTTGGTAATTGGAATATTGCTTTATTCTTCTTAATTTTGGATAAATACAACAAATTCATCAAATCTATATACGGAGAAACATATTCTACAAAGAGAAAGATCATGATAGAATTTGAACTTTCAGCAATTGATATTATCTTGGCTATTGCAGTTGTTGTCTTGTTAGTTCTATATTTGAAACATTTTTCTCCATCTTCTTTAGGAAGTAAAGCAAATCAACAAAATGTTATAGTAAATACTGAAAAACAAGAAAAGCAAAATGTTCCAAAACCTAAAAAGGAAGATTATGCAGAATGTCCACGAGGTTTTGGAAAAATAAAAAACCTCAGTAATGATAATTCTGTTTCTGAGAGATGTTTGGGTTGCTATCAAATAATGGAATGTTACACAGAATCTGATTAAAATTCAGGTTTTATGAACTTCAACTTCTGAATAAAATTAGTCTGTACTAGCCAATAGAGTACTATGAATTAATATAACAACAAAATACTATAAAGATCAATAAGAATTTGTAACTATTGCTCCAGTTCCAGGTGAATCAATTATAAAATTACTTGTCATATCCACAATAGCAAGATCAGCCCAATTTCCCACTTTAAGACATCCCCTTTTCTTAAGGTGAAATATCTTAGCAGGATTTCGTGATGAATACTTAATCAAATTAGAGAACGATAAACGACCGTTATTAACCTGAGTCAGAAGAAGACAAAAAATAGTTTCAAGTCCAGGTATACCTGGCTTTGCTTTCCAAACAGAATCAACTTTCTTTTCTTTCAGAGTATGAGGAGCGTGATCAGAAGCAACTAGATCAATAGTACCAAATTTGAGGGCAGTCCATAAAGCAGTTACATCAGTATATCCTCTTAATGGAGGATCAGTGAGAGCTAAAAATCCAAATTGAGCATATTTTTCATTTGAAATTAATAAATTATGTGGTGTAACCTCACAAGATATAGATAAACCCATTTTCTTTGCTTTAACAATAGCATCTAATCCCTTTGCTGAAGATATATGGCAAAAATGTACATGAATTTTAGAATTTTTTATTAACTGAATAATTCTATTGATTGATTTAACTTCAGCTTCAGGGGAATGAGCTTTAACATAAGAATCTATTGAATTTCGACCAGAATTTTGCATTTCAATTTTAATTTCTTCAATAGTTTTTCGATCTTCTGCATGAATTGCAACAGGAACTCCTTCATTAGCAGCAATATTAAATGCATTTAGAAGCAATTCATCATCATTAATGTCAATTTCCCCGATTCTATTCGATAAATATAC
>JARRMA010000144.1:0-4130 GCA_037386505.1 Candidatus Bathyarchaeota archaeon | reverse complement strand
CAGATGCCGAAGGCGACAACTTTGCCAACACGGTCCTTAATTCGCCGCCAATAGAAGGGACAATGGACCAGTTTGATACTGGAAAGAATCTTTTCAATTTATATTGTGCTCAATGTCACGGACAAGACGGTCAAGGTGATGGACCTGCATCAATTAAAACCCCAGGTGGTTACATTGATCCAGAGCCTGCAAACTTTACTGAGTCAGGCTCTGATTTCACAAAGTATGGCAGGTACGTCTGGAAGGTCAAAGAAGGCGTGGAAACAACTAACATGCCTCCATGGAAATGGGTTCTCAGCGATAATGAAGTATATCAGGTTATCTTCTATATTCAATCGTTCTCTACACCGGAAGATTATAACTCAAAATGGGCACCACAATACAGTAGCCCCTTTGGACAGAATCTTATGAAAAACTCGATTTCAACCAACTTTGTTCCAGATTCGATGCTAAACATTACTTCGGTTCAATCATTGCTTGGATACATGGGAATAATGCTTTGGGAACTAAGACACCGACAAATAGTTGCTCTCTTTGAAACTGCCAAAGTAAAGATAGCAAACCGAATCGGCAAACTGAGGAGGAAACATATTTAGATGTAGATGTTTTTATTTACACTATGGGAGCGGCGTTGATGATGCTCATTTACGTGGGCTTCTTGGTGTGGGGAATCAAAACTGGACAATTCAAGGATAATGAGCATTTAAGATATAAACCTCTAGAAGAGGAGGATGAAATAGAAAATGATTAGGGAAATCTTAGCCTCTCTTGGAGAAATCGTTCAGGTAGACCCGTTATATGCGTATATTACCGTAGGCATTGTTGCTGGAGCTTCTATCCTAATGTACATTATGGTGAAAAGTTCAGACGAGTTCAGCGTAGAAGAGACAGCAGAAAATTCTGACGACTTCGCAGGAGTAATAAGAGACTCTCATGGACCCGTAACAACGTGGCTCTGGGTAGCATACCTAGCACTGGTGATTTGGGCATTAGCATACCTGCTACAGCACATTTCAGAATTCATAAACTTCTACTAAATCGCAGTTTCCCCTCTTCTTGCTGTTTTTTCCTAGCGCCAGCATTTCTGTCACTGGTGACTGCTCATCAATATTTTAGGTTCATAATTGTTTAAACCTGAAAAATTCATCATCAGCAGATAAAACAACTGTTCGGTTCTGGTGAACCCGATGGCTTTGCAGGAAAATCAACTAAAAATGTGTCTCGCCTTAAAGAGTCCTCTTAGATGCTGGATTATAGAACTTCTCAAGTCTCACAGAGCTTTAACCTCGTCTGATTTGGCAAATTTGCTGAATATCAGCTTGGGCAGATGCCATTATCACCTTGACAACTTGACAGGTTTAGTCAAACAGGATAAAGAAAAGCGATACTTCTTGAGCGATAAAGGAATCAAAGCATTCCAATTGCTTGTTCAGCCCAGAACCTAACGTCCGCATGTCGAATCGATGAACTGTTTTTATCGGCACCATCTTTGCAGATAAGGAAACTTCTTTTCCAGCTGGGCTTTAGCCTGTTCAAAAGTTATGTTTGGGACCTTTTGTGCCCATACCTTTGCAGATATTTCTAATATTGTCTCCAAGGTTGCATCAGGTTGAGTAAATTTGCCGTCTTTATAGCATCGTATACAGTAATGTTTGCTTCTTGTGCCGTCAGCTTCGGTACCACAACGTTCAGGGTTATCCATCGGCAAGCAACAACTTTGACAGACTGGACCTTTACTTTCCATACTCAATCATCCCTACACGATAATGGACATCATCCTACTTAAGAATCGTCATATAGTGACAGCAAGGATTGGTGTTTTCTAGAATCTACGCAAACTCATCCTGAACAGTAATTTAGAAATGAGCTCTCTAAATTACTGTTCACCAAAAATGCCAAGTTAGATGTGAACTTTTTTGGTAACTTATCGCAAACTGCAAAAATTAGAAAAAAGAATTATAACTACAGTTAAAGTTAATACTTAAATTGAATTTTATGCTGATAGAATGATTGTTAAACTAGGTTTTAACGCTTTTTTACAGTACAGTGTACTGGTGAGTAATAATAAATACCTCAATAACTGCACAAAATAACTGCGAGCTAATGTCATTTTGGTGCTATCAATTGGGGATGTAAAGATAGAAAACAAGGACCTTTGATATTGGACACAAGATGATAAGAAAGATTATTGTTGTGCACGTGCACAGAGTTTTCTTTCTGAGACAAGTTAAAATATCATTCTATTTACCAAATAGTTTATGTAAATGCCAAAACATAAGTTCCATCTTGATAATTTTTAGGATTAAGCGATGAATGAGGAGACGGAAGATGAAAGTAGACGCACCAAAAATTCTTGTGCTTTTTTATTCCATGTATGGTCATACTTTCAAAATGGCTCAAGCAATAGTTGAAGGGATTAAACAGGCTGGCGGCGAACCGATTCTCAAACAAGTTGCTGAATTAATTCCTGAGGAAGAATGGAGCGAGGATATGAAGAAGACAAAAGGATTAATGGAAGATGTACCTCTTGCCGATCCTCGAAGTGATTTTGAAGGAATTGATGGTATTATTGTGGGTACTCCAACCCGGTTTGGAAATATGTGTGCTCAGATGAGGAATTTTTGGGATCAATCTGGAGGTGCATGGGCAAAAAATATTCTTGTGAGCAAACCCGCGGCAGTGTTCACGGGATCCAATACTCAGCATGGAGGACAGGAAACTACTATTATTGCAACTCATCTGACGCTTCTGCATCATGGATGCGTTATTGTCGGTCTGCCTTATTCTTTCAAAGACCAGAAGACTGTTGAAGAGATTAGTGGAGGCTCACCATATGGAGCATCAACTATTGCAGGTCCAGAAGGAGTGCGGATGCCATCGGCAAATGAGCTTAACCTGGCGAAGGATCTAGGCAGGCATCTTACAACAATTGCAAAAAAATTATCAGCCTAAGATAATTTACAACCTTGCATTCATATAGCTCGTCAATTAATCTACCGTATAGCAATATTTCATCTTAGGATTTGTTCCGAACGAAATTTTCTTCTAAATTCTTAATTTAACGAAAAAATATTCAATAATGTATAACTAAAACAAAATATTATTGAATATTATGTTGTAATCATTCAATCTTTGAGGATGTAATCTAGAATTTGATTCTTCTTAGTTAATGACTCAAGAGTGAGATCTGCCCCTTCATCTTCAAGTTCTCTTTTTGAATATGCTCCTAAAGAAACAGCTATGCATTTCATTTCGGCTTTTTTTGCAGCTTTGATTCCGAATACAGAATCTTCTATTACAATGCAATCTTTGGGCTCCAACTCTAGTTCTTTTGCACAATTAAGAAAAATCTCCGGGTGAGGCTTTGATTCTTTAACATCGTCTGAAGATAATATTACATCAAAAAATTGAGTTAATTGCTTCTGCTTTAGCATATGATTTATCACTTTTCGATCATTCATCGTAGCTACGGCAAGCTTCGTCTTTCCTTTCAACGCCTGCAAAATCTCAACTGCACCATCATGTAGTTTCACTTGATTACTTAACTCAACTTCTGCATCGATTCTTTTCTTAAGCAAATCATCCAATTTGTCAGCTGTATAATCTATATTGAACTTTTGTAATATTTCAACTAGAATTTTTCTTGCACTCTTTCCCATCTGTTTTTCAACAAATTCTGATGTTACGTCAATATTAATTTTAGATAAAATTTTTCTAAATGATTTTACAGACACATCTTTAGTGTGTGCTAAAGTCTCATCCCAATCAAATATTACTGCTTTGAACATAGGATTTCTCCAATTATTCAAGAAATCTTTAGTTACAAATATTCGTATTGTATGGATTATGACTCACGCAGACACCACTGTACCTAAAGGCGATTAATTCGATTTTAATATCATCTATTTCTCTAAAGGAAGTTGTAGTTTTTTCCAAGCTGTGAGACCTCCGAGAACATTATAGACTTCAGAAAAACCATTTTTCTTTAGAATGCTGGCGCCTATTCCAGCACGATCACCTACAGAACACATAACGGCCACCGGGTTTTTGTTATCAAGAGTTTCTAAACTATCCTCAAGTTCTCCAACGTAAATATTCACTGCACCTTTTAGGTGACCTTCGTTGTACTC
>JARRMA010000143.1:0-5062 GCA_037386505.1 Candidatus Bathyarchaeota archaeon | reverse complement strand
TTAAATATGATAAAACAACCTCAACAGTAAGTATGAAATATCATAATTGGCTATGAACTTCAGAATATGAAATATTTGTTAAAGAGGCTATTTATTGAAAAATTTTAACAGTTTGCTCTTTGAGCTTTCCAGCCCTGATCGCTTAGATATACTCATGCTCTTAAAGGAAACCCCACTCAGACTTTCCCACATTTCTAGTAAGCTCGACTTCACAGTTCAAGAGACTTCAAGAAATATAACAAGGCTAAGCAAAACTAAGCTAATAGTCAAAGATGTTGATGGGTCCTTTCATCTTACTTCCTATGGGGAAGAAGTGCTTAACCTTCTTTCGGGATACAAATTTCTTTTTGAAAATCGCAAATATTTTGGAACTCACACGTTAATTGAGTTGCCTCAAATTTTTAGGACAAGCTTAGGACTTCTACACGAATGCAAGTTCATAAAAGATGTAATGACTGCTTTTCATAATGTAGAAAAAATGATCGATAATGCCGAGGAGTTTGTTTGGATTCTAACAGATCAAGTTTTAGCAAGTACAATACCCTATTTGAAAAAAGCAATTGAAAGAGGAGTGAAGTTTAGACTTCTAATGCCAAGGGATTATGTTCCCTCTAGTGATGTGAAAGAATTAGTTAACAATCCTATTTTTGAGAAAGCAAGTCGAAACAGAAAATTACAAAATCGATTCTTAGAAGCAATTGATATCTTTTTATGCTTATCTGAAAATGAAGTTGCAGCTATGGCATTCCCTCGATTAAACGGAGGATTCGACTACAATGGCTTTAGAACAACTAATGAGGAAGCTATGGAATGGTCAAAGACAATTTTTTCATATTATTGGAAAAAAGCCAAAACACAGGTTCCAGAGCAGTTACGCTAAATAAATAATAGATAGAAAGATAATATTGCATTTTGTTAAATGGTTTTAAGGGTTCGGAAAAATAGGTAACGCTCGCGTGTAGGTCAGCTTGAGCTTCGCTTTAACGAACACGTCCATGAGCTAATTATCTGCCCTTCACACCATTGGCAATACGGTCACCAATTTCCTTATCGATGTTGCGCCAGTATTCGAAAGCCCGTTGTAAAACGGTTTCGGACACACCGTTTTTCAAATGTCCCACAACATTGGACACCAACCGATTGCGCTGTGCATCATTCATTACTTTACGTACAAGGGTACCGGGTTGACCGAAATCGTCGTCGTCCTTACGCTTGGTATAAGCAGCACGGACAAACTCACCGTCGACACTCCAGATGGTTTCCTCTGGATACTTGTCAGGGTAGGCTTTATGGCCGCCCTTTGAATTTGGCGCATAAACCGGATCGGAGACGTTGCTAATTCGCATAGATCCACCTTTGCTGTAGCTGTGTATTGGTACTTTAGGCCGATTGACCGGAATCTGCTTATAGTTGACCCCCAACCGAGCCCGATGGGCATCAGAATAAGAAACAAGACGAGCGAGCAACATCTTATCCGGGCTCGGACCGATTCCAGATACGAGATTGTTCGGTTCAAAAGCTGCCTGTTCAATCTCAGCCTGGAAATCGCTTGGATTGCGGTTTAATGTTAACTTACCTACTTCCTGTACTGGGTAATCTCCGTGAGGCCACACCTTTGTAAGATCAAAGGGGTTAAATCGGTAAGTCTCGGCATCTTTGAAAGGCATGATCTGAACTTTAAGGGTCCAACTGGGATAATCTCCTCGCTTGATTGCCTCAAACAAATCTCGGCGGTGATAGTCAGCATCAACACCAGCAATCCGATCAGCCTCTTCCTGGGTTAGGAAGTCGATTCCCTGGTTTGTCTTAAAATGATACTTCACCCAATGGCGTTCTCCTTTTGCATTAATCCACATATAGGTGTGGCTTGAGTAACCGTTCATGAACCGATAGCCTTTAGGAACTCCACGATCACTCATCAAAATGGTAACCTGATGCGCTGATTCGGGTGAAAGTGTCCAGAAATCCCATTGCATATCATTATCGCGAAGGCCGTTATCAGCTCGGCGCTTCTGGGAGTGGATGAAGTGCTGGAACTTCATAGGATCGCGTACAAAGAAAACAGGAGTGTTGTTTCCTACCATGTCATAATTACCTTCTGTAGTGTAGAACTTCAATGCAAATCCGCGTACATCACGCCAGGTATCAGGACTGCCACTCTCACCAGCTACGGTAGAGAACCGAGCTAACACATCTGTCTTTGTGTCTGGTTGGAAAACAGCTGCTTTTGTATAAGCGCTAACGTCTTTTGTAACCTCAAAGTATCCGAAAGCTCCGGAACCCTTTGCGTGGGGTTGTCGATCTGGAATCATCTCCCGGTTAAAGTTGGCCATCTGCTCCATTAGGTAGTGATCGTGCAGCAGAATTGGACCATTAGGTCCCACTGTAAGAGAAAACTCTTCACTAGCTACCGGAATCCCAGCATCTGTTGTTGTTGGTTTGTGTTCATCTTTTTTCATGGTTATCCTTACCTCATGTTCACGGTTAGTAGGTATGGTTGTTGTTGATTATTTATATTTCTCCGTAGTTGCTTATTGGTTCAGTTTTTATAATTTTGTTTTGGCTTGAAATATAAGCCGTGGAAAAAAGTGATCTGTTAAGTTTTCCATGGATGATATAATCATTTGTCCTCTGTGCGAATCCTAATAACCCATTATAAGACCCATTTTATGAAATAGATCTTAATATAACATTTTTTTCTTACTTGGAAAATTGAATAGATGCATTAGCTTGGTACAAAAATAAAAAAATTTATGCACTCTAGTTCCAAAAAGAAGTTAAAACTTTTTCTTATAGATATAATGCTTAACCAATAGGGAAATGTCCTTGAAAATAGGGATTGCTGGAGCTGGTGTAGCAGGAGCTTATCTTGCTTGCAGACTTTCTAATCGGTACAAAGTGGAGGTTTTTGATAAAAAAGAAGAAGATGAACTAGGACATGACTGTGCCTGGCTTTTCCACTATTCAGACTTACTTAATTATTGCAAAAAATGTAAACTTAATCCTGTTCACTATCTGGATCACATTGGAAAATCATTCAACTTTTTTGGGGTTTCAGTTTCAATAAAGGACCTAATTACCTTTAACAAACACCAATTCTTAATCGACATGTTAAAGAGAGTTGAAATAATCCATTTCGAGTCAAAGATTTCTAGAAACGATTTAGAAGACTTTGATCTTGTAATCGACGCTACAGGTTCCCGTAGGAATATCCTACCCCCACCACAGCAAAAATTGATACCAAATTGGCTTATACCTTGCTATCAACTTGAGATTGAGGGCCATGATTTACCCGATGACTTCTACGTTCATCCTGCTGGAATAGGGTTTTTGTGGGTATTTCCTCGAAGTGGGAATATAACTCGGGTTGGATGTGGATCTTTTACTTCTAATCCAAAACTAGAAGTCGAAGATTACTTGGCAAATAAAAACTATAAACTCCTGAGGATTTGCAGTGGAATGATTAGGATTGTTCCCCCTTCGAAGTCAAAGCCTTTCTTTTTTGCTGGTCAGCCTAACATTGTTGGAGTAGGAACATGTATAGGTACTGTCTCACCTTTAACTGGGGAAGGAATTAGGAATGCACTTATCTGTGCTGATCTTTTTCTTGAAGCTCTGGAAACCAATCTAGATGTATATGAACAAAAAGTTCTAGAGAACTTCAACCCAGTAGATCGAGAATTTGGATTCCTCGAAGCTCTACGATATCATCAACTAAAATCATTATGGAGTATCTTCAAAATATCTTCACCATTTGGACTCAAAATTTCAAAATTGGACGCTTTAAAAATGTTATTTGGAAAAAATCACTTGAAAAACTTGCAAGTGACTCTTTCTGATGGGCACTTCTAAAACTTTACAACTTTATTGTTAACCACAACAATTCATGATACTAATAATGGACTTATCAGTTCATTTCAGATAGAAGATTCGCAAAAGATGTTTCCAACCTCAATATTTTCACTATAAATAGGTAGCGAAAATTATATCTAATTTGAACTTATACTGATCAAAAAAGGGACAAAACAGCAACAATAACTAGAGAAAAATACAAACCCCAATCTCAAAACTACTATACAGTTAATTTAAAAATATAGCTGTTCCAATGATAGATTTTTTAAAAAAATAAAAAAAGGGGATGATTCTAATTATTAATTTTAAAATCCACTGCCATCTGAAATGCCGTCACCTGCATTGGGGGCAGGTCCCTCACCAGGACTCTCTGGTTGAATATACTGATTACCCGATGGAATACCATCTCCTGAATCAGGTGCTGGTCCTGGACTAATTTCAGCTGCTACAGTACTACATAAGATGCTGCTGAAAATTAGAAGAAGTATTGCTATACCCACAATTTTTTGCATTTTATTTCCTCCTATATCCACAATTACATCTTATGATTAATTTAAGGGACATTGCGGAATAACCATTCCAAAAAATGAAACACCCAATATTCAAAACATTTTTACTCCACGAAAAAAGAAAATGTGGAAACCAGATTTTATTCAGGTGTTTTTAGTTCGAGTCCAAGTAAAGAAAAACATGCAAATAGTGCTAATATTCCAACAAGTGCAAATGTGTATGCAAATCCTAATATTTCTGCTATAGTGGCACCGATTACAGCTGCGATTGCTGTTCCTATGCCTGTTACGGTAGAATATATGCTCCAATCGTAGCTTTTGCGATTAATTGCTGAGTTTTTAGTCCAAAGTCCCATCCAAGAAGGAAAAGCCAGGCCGCTTCCTAAACCATAGATTATTTGAGCTAAATATATGTAAATCACTGTTGTTGAAAAAATGTAAATAAAAGGAACTATAGACACAACGAATGTTCCAATAATTACAATTTTTATTCTAAACCTTCGTTTACGTTTATCTACTGTTCTAGAAAGCGGTAATTGGACTAGACATTTTGTTAACATAAATAACATTACAGCTATACCTGCTGCAAAAACTGTTCCATCAACCAAATTATCTTTAATAAAAATAGATAGAATTGGTTGCATTAATCCAAAACCCGTTAAAAGAAAAACATCTGAAAGAGTAAGCAATAAAATTGTTTT
>JARRMA010000142.1:0-4143 GCA_037386505.1 Candidatus Bathyarchaeota archaeon | reverse complement strand
AAATAATATTCGTAGATGTTTATGCTGCAGATAAATTGAGCCAAAAAGTATTAGATAACTATGATCGCTATAAATACTATTTTTCAACAGACTGGAATGACACTTCAATGTTTCAAACAATACCGGACAGTCTTCTACAAATGAAAGAGATAACTGGTTTTAATAAAGTAGGACTGATAAGTGAAATGTGGGGTGAACCACTAATAGAAGGATTGAATGTGGTTCTTCCCGAAAAATTTGGTTTTGAAGTTGTTTATAAGACCTATTTTCCTTACGAAACATACGAATTTTCAAGTATTTTTGCAGCTGCAGAATCTGCTGGAGTAGAAGTATTGATTCCCCTGATAGGTAGCGAAATGGGAATTCCTTTTGTAAAGGAATATTACGATCGGCAATCTCCATTATTAATTTACGGTGGATTTCTTGAAAAAATTTCATTTCCAGAAAGTTGGGAATGGACAGATGGAAAATGTGAACACATCTGTACACTTAATTCAGCTGTAGTCGGAGAATATCCTTTAACAAATAATACCCTATCAACTCGACAAGCCTATTTTGATAAATGGAACAAAAATATTGACTATTCTGGAGCCTTATCATATGATATATTACGTTTTATTTTACCTGCTGCAATAGAAAAAATTGGAACAATCGAAACTGAAGCGGTTATAAAAGCATTAGAAGAAATAAGTATTGAAACTTCAAATGCCAGAAATTGGATTTTTTCTTCTTCTCACGGTTCGATGAGGGGAGAAAATCCCAACGATCCCCAAGCAGATTATGCCTTTACTATGCAGTTTCAATGGCAAAATGAAAAAATGGTCCCTGTTTATCCCAAAAAGATTATGGATGAAGCAGGAGTAAGTTTAACTTTTCCTGATTGGTCTGGACCATGGGACAATATAGACTGAACTACAGAAAGGGCTGTTTACTCCATGATGATGATCCGAAAATCTTCCACAAAAATCCTCTTTATTATTAATTAAGTTAGACATATTGGATTTTTTATATAATCCTGGTTTCTTAGTTTCTTTATTTGTATTGATTTTTTGCAATCTAATGAATCATTGCTTTGAGATATGCTAACTTCTCCATCAAAAAGATTAATTAGAGCATATAAATCCTCAGATGCATGCATCAACGGATCAACAACAGCTAATATTGAAAATCCCTTCGATCCCAAATCTGTGATTAGCTCTGAAATCCATCTTCTTGTTGCTTCTGCTTTACGTGTAAGTAAAACATCAGAAACAATCTCTATGCAAATCCTCTTTTTCTTATCAATATCTAGATTTCGTTCAGCCTTAGTCAATGATATTGAAAGATTTGTCAAATCTGTCTTGCTTCTAATTTTGTAGATATTAGGGAGAACTGGAACCCTAGTTTTTGGTTTAGGATTACACAAAAACAAAAAGAAATTAGGAATCCCTAACAGGTCTTTCACATCCTCTGATTCTGTAGAAACATAAAAAACAATTTCATCTGATTTAGTCCCTTGCTCTAAGAAATTCGTAATTATCTTTTGTCTTTCATCACTTGGAGAACCTGTTAAAATAACAGCATATTCATTTGGAATACCACCTAACATTAAAGAATCCAGTTCTTTAGATCCAGTAGAGACTCTATCTTTTAGGAAAACTTCTTTAACATTAATCTCTAAAGTTTTTAGCAGTAGAAACTTATTTTGTCCTAATTCATCCAAATAATAGATCTTAGGATTTAACAAATACTTGCCTTTTTTTGAGGGTTGAAGAGTCAATTTAACCTCAACAAATTTTAATGGCGCAATTTGCTTTCCCTTCATGTTAAGAGTTTTATCTTCCAATCGATAAATTTCAGGTTTTTTTACCACAACAAAATCTGAAGGAACAAAATCATCAACTCTTAATAATAAAGCGGATTCTCGACCGGTATTCACAAACTCAACTGACAAGCAAAAAGATTCTCCAACCTTAACTTCTTTTAAATCCGCAACAATATTAGCTTGAACGTTTGCATGTTCAAAGTTTTCAAGACCAATTGAAACGTCACTGGTAGGACCGGGAGCAAAGAAAGAAGATGTGGTCGAAGCTATAGTTGGTGCTTGCATTACCTGACTTAGAGAAATAGCAATTGCTTTTTCCTCCTTGACGTTTTCTAAAATTTTTTTGACTTGTGTAATTTTTTCTGGTTGATCGGCATTCAGGAAAGACCCTAACGCTATTTGGAGTAGACTTTCTGCCATTTGGTATTGCTTTGCTCTTTTTTCCTGTTCAATTTCGCTTTCAGCTCGATTAATAAAAACAAAAGCATCAAAAAGACGTTGAGTAGCCTTAGCATATTCTGAAGCATGCTTAAATCCAGCTTGCAAATAATTAGTACTTGCATTCTTGATATACCCCTTAGCCTTTGAGTGATCAGACAAATCTAAATTTGTTTGATAATTTACTCCAGCCGCTAGACCTCTGCAAAAATTGCTATTTCCCAATGCCCAAAGACTAGCTTTTCTAGTAAAACATTGCTCTTTAGCTTTTTTAAAAAGTTCTGCAGCTTCTAAATATAATTCAGAAGAGTTTTTCTCTCCTGCTAACATCATCTTTTCCCAAGCTCGACAAAGAATTTCTACATATATTAGTTCTTTCTGTTCAGATTCAACTTCAATCTTATCAATAATTTCCAAGATCCTTTGTGCTGACTTATTATAACTAATTGAGCTGTCTAGATGTTTTCCTTCTCTTTCCAATAGTTTAGCTTTTTCCATTAAAATACGAGCTTGACAATATTTTTGTCTAAGTTTAGAAGCTTTCAATATTTTAATAAGAAAATCTTCTTCAGAAATTGTATTTTTATGAATTTTGTTCGTGATGTTGATTTCTGTTTTTTGGAAAAATTCAATTGCTTCTTGAAAATTCTCTTTCGCTTCTTGAGGCTTTTCAGTTCTGCTTAATTCTTCAGCTTGTTCCATCTTAGCCCAAGCAGAATAGTTACCGGATAAATAATGCCAATTATCTAATTGTAAATGTAATTTGCTCGCATTCTCATAGTGAATTTTTGCTTCTAAGTAATTTTCCCTGGAATGGTTGTATTTTGCTTGTTCTATTTCACTCCAAGCAAACATATATCGAGAATGGTTATCATAAAACTCTTTAAACTTGGGAAGTTTTTGAGATGCTCTTAAGTAGGCTTTTGATGCAAGCTGATAATATTTGCTAGCTTCTGAATGTTCAAATAATTGGTCAAGGATCTTTGCCATTTGCCAATAAGACTCGGCAAGATATGTTGGAAGCGCTGCTTGTTTGTAGATCAAGGTTGACTTATTGTATGCTTCTAAGGCTCTTTCTAGAATGTTTTTCTTATTGATTAAAAGATATAATTGTTTTAGAATTGCTCCAAAGTCGTAATAAGTGTGTCCATACTCAATTATTGCTTGTGGAAATGCAGCGGACTCCAAATGCGCGTGCTCGCGTGTATCCTTTTCAATTAGGTTCAAACATATTTCCATCGACTGTACAGCATCTTCAAGAATAGTAATTTTTTCTTCTTTTCTACTTTGAAGTTTGGCTAGGGCAAGTTGAATCTCAGCCTTTTTGTGTAAATCAATAACTCTAAAAAGATAATAATCTGGAATAATATTTTTTTCCATTTTAATACTTTTTTCAATATAACCCAGAGATTTCAAAAGTATCTCTTGCTTTTCGCAATTATTTGTCGAAATTTCAGAAAGTCTTAACAAACCAAGACTTAAAGAATGAAACGCAGTCATTGATAAAGCAAATTTCCCTTCTGGATCATTTATCAGAATCTCATTTGTAGTTTCAATTATTCTCTCAAGTAACTTCTTTTTAGCTCCTAAATCTGTTTCATAATTAGCTAGTTTTTCTAACACATCAGACTCGAACCTTCTACCTGCTACTGTTGTCGTATAATTATTTGATAAATTTGAGGTTATTTTTGACTCTTCAATTAGTTCCAGAGCTTCTTTAAGCAAGTTTCTTTTTACTTCTGGATCGTCCTCGACGTTTGATAGAGTTTCAAGAAGGTTAGCTTTCCAACCAGGTCCAACAGATAACATATAGTTATCTTTTGCTTTTTTGCTATTTTTGATCATTTTTTCACAATACTGTATAGAAATTTCTAAATCGGATTGAACAAAACTAAGACTAG
>JARRMA010000141.1:0-4170 GCA_037386505.1 Candidatus Bathyarchaeota archaeon | reverse complement strand
TCTGAAACATATGTACTTGGAGAAGATTTCACATATGAAGGCATTGCAGTCACCATAGGTATCGGTGCACCAGTTACCCTAAGTGGTCTTGGTTTGCCTACCGGCGCAAAAGAAACCCACACCAGAATAAAGTACATGTACGACTTTGGAGATGGTGACGGAGGAATCGATGGTACACTAACAATGTTGGCGTTAAGAACAAGCGGTATAACTCGACCAATGAATATCAGAAGCCTACAAGGCACAGGAGACTTGAAGAACGTTATCATACAAGCAACCCAGGGTGCAGGATTCACTCACACAGGTGTAGTTAAAGGATGGCCCGAATAAACTATCAATGAAATCGACCTGCACTAACTTTCCATTTTTCTTTTTTAAAAATAAACAGGAGTATAGTTGAACTTGGAAAGAATAATTGAGACTCTGACTACTCTTGGATTATCCATAGTAGATGCTGAAGTTTATGTTTGTATTGCTAAGAATGGACCAAAATCTGTAAAAGATTTAGACGAGTCTTTGAAATATTCTAAAAATCAAATTTCTAAAAGTTTGAAAAAGTTGACTGCTATTACATTAGTTAATAATGAAGAACCTTTGTTTTCTGCTATGCCTTTTGAAGAGGCATTAGAGTTGTTGATAGCAAAACAAAGAGAACAAGAAAAAACACTCAAAGAAACTAAAAAACAACTATTAGAACAATGGAATGATGGCTCCTAAAAGAGGTGGGTGTGTTGCAGAAAAATTGCCTTTTTTAGATAATGATAAATTCTTTTTGAATAAATGTGATATTAGAGACAAATTATTTTAGCAATAATGAACATACATAAGTTCTGGGGGTTTGTGCTTGAAAAGGCAAATGTTTTCTTTGATTGTTTGTTTCTTTTTGTGTTTGAGTTTATTTTCATTTTCAATTAATTTGGTAAAATCAGCTTCTAATGATGGAATTGTTACAGTTGATTTGAAAATTCGTGGAACCTTTCTTAGAGCAATGGATGACTTCCCATATTATGGACCTTATGATAGTTTTACCTATGATGAAAACCTTGAAGTTAATGTTTTAACTCATACCAACTTTCGTGTCGAACAACCTACAATGATTGATCTCCAAACTGAAGGATTCAACGAAGGAGACAAGATCTATATCAGTTGGCTAGGAGGTTTTTATCCTGATGGTGCATGGAACCCCAACAATCCTGGATCAATTGGGTATGGGTTGAGAGAAAACGATGATGTTACCCACGGAGGGTTACTTGGACTATTTAGCACGTCATCACAACTACTTGATATTGATCAATTAAACAGAGTTCCAGGAGCAATAGACTATGGAGACGATTATTCAACTCCTGACACGTGGTGGCAAGATGGCAGACCTGAATTGGCCACAAAGCTCGCAGCTAAAGGCGTAAATTGGTATACAGGGGCAATGCAAACTGATATTGCAGAAGATTTTAAGATATTTCCGTACACTGGAATGAAGGTTGAGATTCCAAGAAATGCAAAATTTCTTTTCCTAAGTGTTATTGATCCATACTATCGAGATAACTATGAAGGCCCAAAAGGTTTAGTCGTTACTATCGAAAAGGATACCGATGAAGATGGAATCCCAGATCATTGGGAAATAAATGGAATAGACATAGATAATGATGGAATAATCGATTTGGACCTTCCAATGTTGGAGGCAGATTGGGAACACAAAGATATTTTTGTTGAAGTTGATTGGGGGGGTTTTGGAGGAGTTAATACGGCTCCTAACTTCGACGCTTTAGATCTTGTTGAAGAAAGTTTTGCTAAAGCTCCAGTAAGTAATCCTGATAATGTTAATGGAATCAACCTTCATATTTTACGTAGCGAGGGGGTAGGTACAGGTCCAGAGAAAATATCATGGAATGAATTTTATGATATTAAAAACGAAAAATTCGGAGACCCAGACGAAAGAAATAATGCTAATCTAATAAAAGCAAAGAAACAAGTTTTTCATTATTGTCTTTTTGCAAATAAACAAGTAGATGGTTCAAGTGGAAGAGGAGAAGTTTTTGGAAATGCTTTTTTGGTTACTCTTAGAGACAACCTAAATGAAAATAAGGTATCGGGTACTTTTATGCATGAACTTGGACACAACTTAGGATTAAGACATGGGGGTGATGAACGTCTTAATTATAAACCAAATTATGTTAGCGTAATGAATTATGCTTTCCAATTAGATTCTTATGGGACTGGAAGAGCGTTGGATTTCTCCCATGGTAAAAATCCATCACTTGATGAAGCAAGTTTAGATGAAAATGTTGGAATAGGAAATGCAGTAAAAACTGTATGGAGTCTGTCCAATGGAAGTCTTTGTATCAGTGATGCAACTTTGCCAATAGATTGGAACCTTGATGGAGAAATTACAGCTAATGTTCAAGAGAATTTGAATAATTTTCCACCAGAACCAAATGCCAATGGTAATGAAATGTTAAGAGACCACAATGATTGGGCAAATCTATTTTACCGATTTAGAGGAACTAAAGGTTTTGCTTCAGGAGCTAAACAAGACACACATGTTGAATTAACTTTGGATCAGATTAGCGCAATGGAAGATGAAGCAAAAAACATTATCGAGGTCTCGGTTAGTGAATCTAATGTCCATTCTGATGATGTTGGTTTTTTTGATTTTAAGAAGGGAGATTGGTTTGAGTATTCAGCATCTCATACTGGGAATTATCCAAATGACTTGAGTAAGAGATTTAGAATGAAATTAGAGGAAATTGATGGAACAAAAATTTCCATTTCTGCGGAAGGACAAAATCTTGATGAGAAAGAGTGGTCAATATCCGAAACTTATGATCTTAATACAGGATTTCATGATCTAATACTTATTCCCTCAGGTTTAGAGGTTGGAGATCAATTTTATCACGAAGCATTCGGAAATATAGATATTATGTATATTGAAACATACAGCTATGCTGGAGAAGAACGAACTGTTGTCGGGTCAACGTTTTCAGGTAACACTTTCCATTGGGATCAGGATACAGGTGTTCTTTGCCAAGCTGACTGGAATTATTCCCCAGATTATGAAACCCGTTGGATTCTTGATAAGACAAATCTTTGGGGTCAAACAGAAATTGATCCTATCGTGATTGCTGGATTAGGAATAGCCATTATTGGTTTGTTGCTCATAGTCATATTATTCTTCAGAAGAAAAAAGAAGAAGGACGAAAAAAATTCGAAAAACTTCTTGGGAAATAAAGCTTAAAACAATAAAAATAGAGCTAATTTCAAAAAATAAATCCAAATTAAATTTTATTTATAAAAATAAGAGTTTTAGTTGGGTCTCGAGAATTTGAACACAGGACAAGTGGAGTAATCACCCAATAGTTTTCCCGCAAACTTCTCCTTTTTTCCTGTTTAGGAAGATTTTGCATTTTCTAATTTTAAAATTTAGGTAGTAACATTGGCACTTTTTTCTTATAATCTAAGTATTCTTTATCAAATTCTTTTATCAACTCCTTTTCTTCTTTTTTTGAAATAAGATAGATAATAAAAGTCATCAAAGGAGTCAAAAACAAAGAATATTCTGCAGATAAAAGAAAGGAAATCCCAACATGAGCTAACAATCCACCAAAATATTGTGGGTGTCTAACTTTGGAATAAACGCCGTTGGTAACTATTTTTTCTGGTCTATGAGTTTCTGCTACTTTGAGGGTAGTAAGTTTAACGCCTTTAATTCCAAATAAAACACCCAAAAATATGAACGGTATAGACAATAGAAAGTGAAGAAAGGGAATTGAAAAACTTCCAATTGAAATCACAGTTTCCAAATTGTGAAAAAAAGAAACAGTAAAGCCGGGTTGAGGTGAAACCCATATGCCAATCCAGAAAATAAAGAATCCCCATCCTGAGATAATTCCGAGAATGTCACCAATTTTAGTTCCTTTATCTATTCCAAATTTTCTTTCAAGTTTTAAATGTTCAACGGACAAGAAATGAACTGGTAATATTAGTATAATTCCTAACAAACTCGTTAAAAACCAAACATAGATTATTCTCGTAACCCCCCTAACTGTAAATCTTATTCCCAGAATCACTAAAAAACTATTGGTCTCTAGAAGTTTGGGATTAAATTTTAACCCAAACCCAAAATTATACCACACAATTTCAGTATATTCGTCAATTTCTTCTCAAAAAGAAAAT
>JARRMA010000140.1:765-5421 GCA_037386505.1 Candidatus Bathyarchaeota archaeon | reverse complement strand
TTCTTCATTTTCGCATCATATCACACATCCTTTGAACTAGACCTCTCAACAATTCGCGGAATTTCCTGTGGAGGCATTTTTGATGTATGGGTTTCAATACCCGACGCAAAGGACGAAAAAAGATTCCACCTCCAAGGACTCGGAAAATCCAACATAGACGAATTCAGAAATCTAATCTTCAAATATGCAAGGGAACAAAAACAAAAAAAGGAAAACAAGTCAGAAAAAATAATAGTAAAAGAAATAGTAATGCTTCCCTGCCAATACTGCAGGTCACTAATGCCGCAAACAGCTCTATTCTGCCCACACTGCGGGGCAAGAAGAAAAGGATAATTTTTGGAGGAAATTTCAATCAAGAGACATTTCTTTTGTGCGCCCACTTTACAATATTTATTCTCTGTTATATCTTCAACAATAGGCTTTTCAGTCAGAATTTCCTCAGCTGTCAGTAAAATCTCCATTAATTATTGCAGCTAACAAAAAAACAACAGTTCCTAACATTTTTTTATTCACTCTTTCACCTCCTTATGAAATCAATTTTTCTTTTTTGCCTGCATGAAGTTGGAATAAAATATTTGAAATTTGACAGATATTTAGATTAAGAGCTTTAGCTATGTCTCTTGAACTTTGGGAGCCTTCTGTTGTTAATTGAACAAAAACCTTAGCTTCTATTTTACTAAATCCAAGTTTCATTAGCTTTTGGTGCATTAAATCTCTATTCAATTAGTAGCATCCTGACTTGATTTATTAGAAAATAAAAAGAGGAGATTTGACCATTGATTTCATTCTTTGTGCGAGGTTGTGTTTTGATCTATGGTCAAAATAAACACACGAGCACAATTGTTATTCTTCTATCCTATGAAAACCTGAATGAAGTACACTCCTTCAGGAGTATTTGCCATCGCCCATGCTAACCAAACAGGATATGGAAACATTGGAATTTTTTCAGAAAGCCAAGTCGCCCATAGTTCCATAGAGAAGTACAACCATTTGTTTTCAATTTCAGCAGCCTCAGCGGTAGATGTGACTATAATTGATTTATCAATTTGGAATTCTCTTGCATCCATCCATTTAATATGGATTTGAACTGACCCTGCATTCACCCATTCATGATGAATTCCGCTTGGTGTATCAAGAGCTGAGCCATACACTGGGAAAAAAACATTCGGATTATTCTCTGCATTCAGAGGTCCAATTGCCATAACTGGAGTTATCATAATAGTTGCAGCTAACAAAAAAACAACAGTTCCTAACATTTTTTTATTCACTCTTTCACCTCCTTATGAAATCAATTTTTCTTTTTTGCCTGCATGAAGTTGGAATAAAATATTTATCAAGAAACTCAAATACTCTAGTTAGTCACAAAAAGTTAGTGACCAAATTATCAATTACATAGAGGCAGTTGGGTGAGCCAAGAAAAAGTGCTTCAGACTCTTTCAAATCTTGGATTGACACGTCTAGATATAAGGGTGTACATTTATCTTGCAAAAAAAGGATCCCAAAAAGCAATAGAAATATCCAAGGCTCTGAAAATACAAAAACAACAACTTTATCGTAGTTTAAAGAAGCTGCAGAACAAAGCAATCGTAAGCGCTACTTTAGAACGCCCAGCCCGATTTTCCGCGGTTCCATTTGAAAAAGTTTTAGACTTGTTCATAAAAGCTAAACTGAAAGAAGCTCAAAACATCCAAACAGAAAAAAATAAACTACTTTCAAGTTGGCAATCAATTCAATCAGGTGAGACATCAGACGTTTCCGCTAGATTCATGGTTATCGAAGGTAGAAATGTTATCTACTCAAGAATCAAACAAATGATAAATGAAACAAAGAACCAACTTTCATTAATTTCAACAGTTACGGGTTTGGTGCGCGCTGATAGATTTGGCTTATTAGACATTGATTTCAAACGTCCCAAACTATCTAATGTGCAATTTAGACTCCTTACATACATTACTAACTATAATGCAAATTTAATGAAAGCAATACTCAAGGAAATACCCAAAACACAATTGAGATTTGAAATCAAGAACCCAAACTTAGGTTTGGGTTTGTTTCCACAGATGGTAATAAGAGACGAAGAAGAAGTTATGTTTTTCATAAATCCCAAAGTCGACGGTACTTTACCCGAAGAAGACAATCTATGTCTATGGACTAACTGCAAATCTATGATTCACTCATTTTTGGTCATGTTTGAAGATTTATGGCGCAACTCAACTGATATAGAAAAGAAAATAACAGATGTGAAAACGGAGAATATTACGCCCAAAACATTTCTGATAAGCGATTCTGAAATAATCGAAAAGAAGTATAACGAGATAATAAATTCATCTCAACAAGAGATTCTAATACTAACATCATCAAAGGATCTCGTCGAACTATCAAGAGAATTCTCTCAAATCAAGAGATTCACTGACGATAGTATCACAATTAAGATTATGGCACCAATAGTAAGAGAAAACTGGAAAGCAATGCAACAGCTTTCAAATGTTTGTCATGTTAGACATGTACCACAAAACTATTGGAAAACCATAATTGTTGACGATATTCATCTCCTGCAGTTTGGAACCACTTCTTCAAATTATGAACAATTTGGTTTAACGCGCGCTGATAGTGCTTTCTATTCTGCAGATCCTGAATGGATAAAAACTATGAGAACAGCTTTGCTTGATATCTGGACCAACGCTCAACCACCATCATCTAAAACTTTGGAATCAGTTATTGGAAGGTATGGGTCGCCTCTTTTTCCAATGCCTAATAACGATCTCCGCTCAAAACTTTTTTTCAAGGTTATCGATCTTAAACCACATGGAACAATCAAAGAAAAAGATTTGTTGAATAAAATTATCCATGCGAAGAAGATTATTCCAAAAGATCTTTTTAAGGATATATCAGCAGGATATGGAAGCTATGCAGTAGGGAATATTCATCTGCCGAAACGATTTAATCTACCTGATATCTTGATTCAGGCTTATAGATTTGATAAGCAGTCGTCATTAGGAGCTGGGGAAAGTATACTAGTTTATCAATGGCTTAAAACTCCTGAAGGTTTTGCTTATGTTCCAGTTGCTATTGCTGATGACAATCCCAAGGGTTTTCACACATGGTTACTAATGATGAAAGGGACTCCAGCAGAAAAAAACATTCTTTCACTCCAAAAAGACCAAATCCAAGTTCAGGTTCATGGCAACACTCTTTTTGCAGGTTGGACAGTACCCATTCCACTATTTCCTGAAAAATTTATTCTACCGCCTGCATGTATGCTCGTTGAGGGTTACGGTAAATCCAGAACTTCAGGTTTCACCATATTGTTTCCAAATGGAACAAAGTGTGAGAATGAAGGGACATCTTTTGATGCTTTTGTGACTTTTATTCATCCTGCAACTAATTATTCTGGACCTAGCACTGATGGGATACTAGTTAGAGATTACCTTACAAAAATCATTCCAGCTTGATAAACTCCTGTGTTACTTTCCCTGTGTTTTATACAGCGGCATATCATTCATAATTGTTGAATTGCAAAATTTAGACACGATATTACATTCTGCAAGGGTCTGTTGTTAAGAAGAAGACAGCTCCCGAAACTAGTTGAAATGCTCCAAAATATAAGAATTAATCCTACCCACCCATATACTATGAGTTCAGCACTACAAAGAGCAGTACCCAGTACCATTGCGCGCGCGTTTTCAGGGTTACCCCTAATTTATGAAAAGAGAATAAAAAAGGGAAATAACGCGAGGTTTTTGGCTGTTTGTTATGGGTCGAAATGAAGCTGTCCCTCATAATATTCAATAAAGTCACCTGGATTCTCTGGAGCCCACGTTCCTTGTCCATGCAGATTCGTTAGTGCACCTGTACCTCCAGTTATGGTCCAGTGCCATACCGAGTCTGCCGGGCGACCACTGCCCATGTTTGCTTCTATTGTCAGAGAACCCGATTGACCCAAGACTGTGGCGGTATCAAAAGTTATTTTCTCGTGCATATTAGCCCCAAAATTGACCTCACGATTATGAATTATCCAAATAGCTTCATAAGTAGTAATACCTTGAATATCCCCTGTAAACATGGCAGTTAACAATACTTTCATAACTATATTGTCACTATTTCCTTTTGGCAATATTTCTAATTCTTCATAGCCTATTATCATGACAGTGCCGCTGACTGATCTAGATGCTGATGCATTCACCATTCCAATGCATATAGTTGGCAACATAACTGCAGTTAATGCGAAAACTGTCAACAATGTGGTTTTCTTCTTCATTTATTATCACCTCCCATTTATGAGGATCTTTTTATTCTCTTGATTAATTCATCAAAAAATTATATGACGATTTTTGTGCATTTTTTCGAAAAAATTATCACTTTATGCGCGCACATTATCTGCAGTTAATTAATAACCCGTACTGTTTTTTAAGCTATTACTGTCTCCCGGTTGGGAGATTAGATTTTTAATAGGTTCTTCGTAATAACAAATTCTCATCTTGAGGATGTTACCACCTCGTCCTCTTTCACCAAGGAAAAAGCGCGATTCGACCAAACTACGATCAGTTAACTCTGATGTGACTTTTCCGCCTCGACCAGTTCGACCGTAAATACTATACATGGTCACCTTGGTGTTCCTCACTATTTCCATGCGAGTTCTCCAACCACATTCATTTA
>JARRMA010000140.1:0-743 GCA_037386505.1 Candidatus Bathyarchaeota archaeon | reverse complement strand
TGATAATCGTTTTCAAAAGCCTTGACTAGATAATTGAAAACCTTTTTTGTATACTTGGATGTATTTTCAAATTTGTTTTTCGGAAATGGGGTTGGTAATTTTTCATTTTTAATTGAAGAATCGAGTTTAACGTTAATAGTGATTGGTTTAGCTTCAATGGATAATTTCTCCCCTTGTTCAGTAGTATACTGGAGGCAAGGTTTGAAATCGAAGTCTCCAGTGTCTGTAAATGACATTTTAATTTTTATTGATTCAACGTGAAATGGCTTGATTACTCTATTATTAAACTCAATTGAATCATTTTGCAATGAACAAAATGTGGGCATGGAAACGATCTTACATCCAGAAGTTAATAAGCCCTCTATATCGCCAAGAGTTCTCACTTCGGTGGAAACGTTAACCAAATCAAGGCGTATTTCAAAGATTTTTCCAATTGACACATTTTTAGGTGCTAAAATGCTGATTTGTATATTTGCATTTCTCAAACTTTTTTGAGTTTCTTTCCTCTTTTTTTGAGCTTTTTCCTTCAGAAGCTTTGCTCTATTGATCTTGCCCTGTTTCTCGAGAACCCATATGTATTCCCTGATAAATGGAGAATCTTCTAGAATGCTGGAAGGAAGGCTTTCGAAAACCTGTAAAGACTCACTCCAAAGACCCTTTAATGTTAAGTAAACACCTTTAGTTAAACCAATAGTGAATGGAACCATTCCTATTTTCAGAGTTTTTTTAGGAAGCTTCATCAT
>JARRMA010000139.1:0-4189 GCA_037386505.1 Candidatus Bathyarchaeota archaeon | reverse complement strand
TTAAGACAAGCTTGGAGATTTTCACTCTGTCTAAAGTGTTATCCTATTTGGGACTATTATTTGGTATACTCTTAATCTTTTCTTTGATTGTTCCCTCTCTTGCTCAAACTTCTGGAATAATGTGGAGTCAAACTTATGGTAGTTCAGAAGAAGATGTATGCTACTCTATGATTCAAAGTTCTGATGGAGGATTCGTACTAGTTGGTTATACAAAAGCATTTGATTTGGACGGAGATATATGGCTAATAAAAACTGATAGATCTGGAAATATGGAATGGAACTACACATATGGAGGAGATGATTGGGATAGAGCAAGTTGTTTGGTTGAGACTTCTGATGGTGGATTTGCAATAGCAGGTTATACGTATTCTTTTAGTGAAGGATTTGGAGATTATTGGTTAATTAAAACCGATAAAAATGGCAATATTCAATGGAGCCAGATTTATGGGGGAAATAATTTGGAAAGAGCAAACTCTTTGGTTGAGACTTCTGATGGAGGATTTGCTCTTGCTGGTTATACAAACTCTTTTGGTGCAGGAGAATATGATTTTTGGTTAGTAAAAACCGATTCTAAAGGTGAATTAGAGTGGAATCAAACATACGGAGGAATTGATAAAGATATTGCTTGGTCTTTGGTTGAGACCTCTGATAGCGGTTTTGCGATAGCAGGTGATACACTTTCATTCGGTGCCGGTGATCACGATTTTTTATTAGTTAAAACAGATTCATTTGGAAATATAGAATGGAATCAAACATATGGAAAAGAAAGTTATGATTATGCATACTCGGTAGTTGAATCTATTGATGGAGGATACGCCTTAGCTGGGATATCTCGTTCTGAAGCTTCAGCTGATTTTTGGTTAGTAAAGACTGACTTGGAAGGGAAAATGCTTTGGAATAAAACCTTCAAAAGAGGGGATCATTCAGGAGCTTATTCATTAACTGTTTTATCCAGTGGAGGATATGGCTTAGCAGGTTATTCTCATTCAATTTTTGGCCCACAAGGAATTGATTATTGGTTAGTTAGAACAGATAAATATGGAAACTTGAATTTAAACCAAACATTTGGAGGAACAGACATCGAATATGCATACTCTATTATAGAAACTTCTGATGGAGGTTATGCATTAGCTGGTTACACTAAATCATTTGGTGAAGGAGGTCTCGATTTTTGGCTAGTCAAAACTGACGAACACGGAAACATTCCAGAGTTCCAATCATGGACAATTTTACCTTTTGCGATAATAATCTCAATAACAACTCTCGCACTACAGAAAAAATTCTTAAAATAAAAATAAGAATATTTTTTCATTATTTTGAATTTTTTTCATAAATTCTACTTTAAATTATATTTCTAATATAGATTAAACCTTCGCATGATTTTTGTATATTAAAAATTACTTCAAATTGTGTTATGAATCCATTTGAGCTGTTTTAATGTCTAAACAAATAGTAGCTAACGAATTAAAAGGAAATACGTTACGAGTTTATTGGTGCTTATTAAATTCTTCAACAAAATTTATTGGTCCACGTCAAATTCAAAGAGATCTTGGTTTTTCAAGTCCATCCTTAGCTGTATATCATTTAGATAAACTATTGGATTTGGGATTGGTAGAGAAAAATAATGGCGAATATCAACTAAAAGAAATTGTAGACGTTGGAATTTTAAAACAATTTATGAAACTAAAAGGATTAATAATTCCGAGACATATCACATATGCTACAATGATTTCAACTCTTTTCATTTTCTTTCTCACTCAACTTAGAGACATTAATTTTTACAGTCTATTTGCATTAATTTTCGGATCACTTAGTACAACTATTTTTTGGTATGAAACAATCAAAATTTGGAAAAGTCGACCAAAGAAAACCAGAAAATAACTGTCAATTGTTTGAATCATACCGATAAATTTCGGAAATTAGAAAATTTCCACTTTTTGTTTCATAGAATTTTAATCTCGATTGGAAAATATTTTATTATTGGATATCATCTATTTTAAAATTGTATTTTGTTTAACTAAAGATATTTTTAAAATTAATGTTTGAAACATATTTTGAAATATGGGCAGGTGAGGAATTTTGAAACATAACAAAAATTCTTTGAAAGATGATGTTGTTTCTCAACATGATGTTAAAAATGAAAAAAGTTGTATCATAAGGCGAAATGAAAAAGAATATAAAAAATTAAGTAAAAAAATTGAAGAAAAAATAAAAAAGCTTGATGAGTTTGTTGACCAATCAGGTGAATAATACGGATGAATAAAACGATAATTGGTGTTATAAGCGCTTTATTGTTTTTTTCGAACATATATAGTTTTGAAATTATCAATTTTGTTTAGATAACAGTTTCCACATTCTTTTCCAATTTCTTCTTTTGTCACTGGTTCTAGATGAACTTCAAAACCTAATGCTTCATACTCTTTAACTATTTCTTGTGATCTGGAAATATCTATTGTTGTTCGCTTTTGCCATCCCTGTTTTAGTAATTTATCATTCATAATATTCCCAACAGATTATATTTTGCACACATAAATGAGTTAAACATGATTTTTTTATAATTGATATTTGAATAGAGTTTAATGATTAAATGTTTAATTGTTATACTTTGAAGTAAATAGGAACTAATTGAAATTGAAAGAATCTCCGATTGAAAAAGAATTTAATCCAATAATTGCATCAATAATCCTTATTGTTGTAATTGTTATTGTTTCTATTGGAATTGCAGTTTGGGTTGGTTCATTAACATTTGGAGATACAACCAAAATAAATTTTCATGCTCAAATTTATTCTACAAATGATAACATTGGTGTTTTGAATGAGCGTGCAATATTTGATATTTCTATAGAAAATTATTTGAATGAAACCAGAAAGTTCAGCATCTTTGTAACTGCAGAAGAAGGGCAGGTTTATAATGAAACTGTAGAATTAAGTAGGCTGGAAAAAAGGAATATGGTTGTCAATCAAAGATTGCGTTTTACTGGATCATGGACAATAAAAGTATTTGAAGGAAATAAACAGTGGTATGATTACTCATTTATTACTTTTGCAAATAATGAAGAAGCAGACTTAGAAATAACCCGAATTGATCAAATAAATTCTAACAATAATTTAATATCTAATTTCCTGATTGTAGCTATCTTGATCCTAATATTAGGTGTTGTAATATTTTTGTTTCTAAAAATACATCATAAAAAATCTATACGAATACTATTAAAAAAGTAGGTTCAATAATTTTGTTTCTTGAGATTAATATTAAATTGTTGAATCGAAAAAATTGATTAATCAATTCAAATTTTATTTTTTTGTTGAACTTCTTTCTATATCAACGAAATGCTTTTTTTATTAACTGGATTTTTTTCAATGTTTCTTTTGACATTATAGTCTCTTCGGTCGTTTTTTCTTTCTTTTTTAAATAAATTGAACTTTGAATAGCTCTATTTGTTGTAAATCTTTGCATTAATCTTTCCCTCTTTCTCTTTGTCACCCTACACTTATATGATTTATGTAGTAAGATATAATACAATGTTTTTGAACAGTCTGTTCAACAATTAGAACAAACATATAAGAATACAAATTGTCGCATCAGAATCATAGTGTTTCTTTAATTATTCAATAACTTATTGGACTCAATTCTTAAGTCAATTAAGATGATTTTTAGGAACTCAACTCTGTTCTATCTTTCTTTTTTTGAAAATGAAAAAAATTAGATTTTATCATATATTTTGTATTATTTTGAATATTGTTTTTTAATTCATAGAATTTAAGAAAATCTTTTGAGATATTCAATTTCAAAATTAGAACTCAATAAGATATTATGTTACTTAAGCTGAATTATCTTGCCTAAAGGAAAATCAAGGTGCCGATATTGCAACAAACTCATTCCTAGTGTCCTTAAATCTGAGCATGAAAATACTTGTTCAAAACGAAAAAAATATAGAATTATTTTTAGTTTTATTAAAAATAGACTATAGGAATTTTTAGAGGAAAATTTGGTATCTGCTTGCAATTAATGATTCTGGTATTAAAATATTTTTTTACTTTTTTTATTTAGGTTGATTCAGGGGATAATATTATTAAATTCTTTACCTATTATTGACTATCTTTCGTTTAAATTGAGGTTAAAATGGAAAGGGGGAATGTGTTGTGTTAAATTTTGAAAAATCTAGAATTTTGCTTTCCCCTATGTTTG
>JARRMA010000138.1:0-4190 GCA_037386505.1 Candidatus Bathyarchaeota archaeon | reverse complement strand
GTCATATTCCAAAAAAAGATCATAAGTTCGGTTTACGCTGCCTTCTATTGAATTTTCAATTGGAACGACTCCGTAATTGACTTTACCAATTTTTACATTTTCAAAGACATCGTCGAAGCTTTTACAGGGTCTGACCTCAATATTTTGACCAAAAAAATTGTAAACTGCCATCTCACTATATGCTCCAAGTTCGCCTTGAAAAGCAGCCTTCACATAATTCACCGTAAATATCTGGAAGCAAACCCAAAATAAAACAGTTTACCACAAAAGAAAATATTTTAATATAGACAAAAACCTCAATCCATCATGCCACAGGAACTCAAAACAATTAAGGAAACAAAAGCTCATCAAAAGATTGTTCGGGTATTCTTTTTTGTTGTTGGAACTATTTCTCTTGTTCTTGGAGGTATTGGAATTGTTTTGCCACTATTGCCCACAACTCCATTTTTACTTCTTTCTTTAGCTTGTTATCTGAGAAGTTCGACCCGAATGACTCACTGGATACTAAATAACAAGTATTTTGGAAAATATATACGAAATTACAAAGAAGGGAAAGGCATACCATTAAAAACAAAAATCTTTGCAATTATCGTCCTTTGGATTTCAATTGTTATCTCAGCTATTTTCATAATAAACATACTAATTGTTCAAATAATTTTATTTGCAATTGCATCTGGGGTGACAATACATTTGATTAGGCTACCAACTTATCGAAACTAATTATTTCGTGCTCTACGCTTTGCAAAATCAGGAAGTTTAGTTAATGTTTTCTTTAAAACTTCTATGCTGTCTATAAACTCCTGTATATCGATGTGTTCATTAGGCGTGTGATCCAAGGTTGAATCTCCTGGTCCATAGGTTACTACTGGAATCTTCAAGGCATTACCTAAAACATTCATATCTCCTGTACCGGTTTTTCTTGAAAAAGATGCATAATTTAGTGTTGTTTTTCTTATGCCCCATGCAAGTGCACGGACAATAACAGATCTGCGATCCGCTTCAAATGCTTTAGCAACGTCTACTTGTTCTAAAGTCACTGAAACTTTTGGATTAGTTGCTTTGTATCTATCGATCTTTCGTTTAACCTCTCCAAAAACTTGTTCAGGAGAAAGCTGAGGAGGAATGCGAAGTTGAACAAGGATTTCACAATTAGACGGAATAAATGAACCAGAAGTGTTACCGCCTTTTATTCCAGTTAAACAAGAAGTAATGGAATAAAAGCGACTTTTTAATTTCTCTTCACGCAAATGAAGCCTATTTATTTGTTTCCAAAAATCCATTGCCTTTTCAATAGCATTATCAAAAAGCCATGGAGCAGCAGAATGACCCGAAGGAGTTTCAACTGTTACCTTAACTGTTAAAATTCCCTTATATCCAAAAACAACTTTTTCTAGGCCACTTGGTTCACCAAAGATAGCATAATCAGGTTGGATACCCTCTTCCACAAAATGTTGGATTCCTGTTCCACCCTTTTCTTCATCAACAACACCAACCACCAGAATCTTCCCTGGATACTTAGTGTTCACAAATTTGGATGCTGCCACAATCATCGCAGCTAAAGGACCCTTTGCATCCACTGAGCCTCTACCGTAAAGTTGTCCATCCTCAATGCGAACTGGTATTTCTCCTTCTACAGTGTCCATGTGTCCACATAATAGGACAACTGGAGAACCATTGCCAATTTCTCCAATAACATTTCCTACCTTGTCCCTATGGACAATAAAACCTAGTTTTTTCATCTCTTCTGCTAAAAAAACAGAAATTTCTTCTTCGTTTCCAGATGGACTATAAATTTTAATCATGCGAGTCAATAAATCGACTGCATACTCTTTGTTCATCTATTCTCCTGCTCCATGACCTCATCAAGAACATTAACTACTTTATCGATTTGATTTTGTTCAATAACTAGAGGCGGCAAAAATCGAATAACATTCCTTCCCGCATCTAATACAAGAACACCCTTTTCCATACAGCCAATTAATATGTTGTAAACATCAAAACGAGTTTCCATTCCAATCATAAGACCTAAACCACGGACTTCTCGAATTATTTTATGTTTTTCAGCTAAACCCGTTAATTTTTTCTTTAGATATTCTCCAAGATTTGCCGCACGTTCAGGAAGCTTTTCCTCGATTAGGACATCTATTGCTGCGCTTGATGCTGCACAAACAAGAGGATTGCCACTAAAAGTGCTAGAATGTTCTCCACGTTGAAAAGAACCCATGACCTCTTCTTTAGCAAATGTTGCTCCCATCGGCAAACCCCCAGCTACTGATTTAGCTAAACACATTATGTCTGGAATTACGTTCCAATGTTCACAAGCGAAAACTTTTCCTGTACGACCAAAACCAGTTTGAACTTCATCAAATATCAATAAAATATTTTTTTCATCACAAATTTTCCTTAGTGCTGGAAGAAAGCCATCGGGAGGAAGTAGAACTCCTCCTTCACCTCTAATGGGTTCAATAATCATAGCAGCTGTTTTATCAGATATTGCAGCTTTAACTTTCTCTAAATTAGCAGGAACATGTTTGAAACCTGGAACTAAAGGCATAAACGGTCTACGATATTTTTGTTTCCATGTTGCAGAGAGCGCACCCATAGTTTTTCCGTGAAATGCCCCCATCATAGCAATTATTTCAGTTTTTCCGGTAAATTTTCGAGCAAGTTTTAGTGCACATTCTACTGATTCAGCACCACTACCCGAAAGAAATACTCTTTCCATTCCCTTTGGTGCTATGTTAATAAGTTTCTCTAAAAGTTCTGATCTTGCATCATTATAGAATGATGCGTGACAAGCAATCAATTTTTCAACTTGATATTTTACTGCAGAAACAACTTTTGGATGACAGTGACCAACAACAGCTACGCCATAGCTACCTGTGCAATCAATATACTCATTATTTTTTATGTCCCAAACTAGCGCTCCTTTACCCTTTACTAAAGTAAGGTTTCTTTTAGCAAAGGTCTGTGCCATTATTCTTTCTTCAATTTCAATAATCTTTTTTTCATTCACTAGTTATCACCGTACAATTTTCATGTTTAATTGCAGAAGAAATTGGATCCTTTCTGATACCTGAACATATTATCACTTCATTTACTCCATTTTTTATGGCTTCTTGTGCAGCGTAAACTTTTGTAATCATGCCGCCTCCGATTTTTTTCATTTTACTTTCTATATCTTCTACAGATAATTCATGAACCAATTTACCATCCAACATTAAACCCTGTACATCGGTTAACAAAACCAGTTTATCAGCTTTCAAAGCTCCTGCGATATTAGCTGCGGTTCTATCAGCATCAACATTAAGTGGTTCATATTCTTCACTTACTGCTATTGGAGAAACTAAAGGAACGAAACCATTTTTTAAAAGAATTGATAATAGAGAATCATTGACTTTGTTTACTTTTCCAGTATATCCGCCGTCTATGACTTGTTTTCTTCCTTTTTCGTTGACAATAACTAATCTTTTTTTGCGATCTGCTCTTAATAAGAAACCATCTAAACCTGAAAGTCCCACAACAGGTATTTCTTGTTTCTGAAGAGCAGAAACCAGTTTTTTATTTATTCTCCCAGCCATAACCATTGTGAAAATTTCCATGGTCTCCTTATCTGTATATCTGCTACGAAATCCTGTTGGGGAAAATACAAATTTTTGTTCTTTCCCTAATTTTGCAGCTATTTCTGTTACTCCTTTTCCTCCGCCATGGACCAAAATCAATTGATCGTCAGAAAGAATCTTTTTTATGTCCGACACAATTTCTGGAGGTACCTCTTTTAGAATACTCCCGCCAACTTTTACTACAATTAACATTTTTTATCACATCGGATGATAACCTTGGCATTCCAATCCGGTAGTTTCTTCAACACCTAACATAACATTCATGCATTGTACACCTTGACCTGAAGCACCTCTCATAAGATTATCAATTGCTGAAAAAGCGAGTATTCTATTTGTTCGAGGATCTAGTTCAAAGCCGATATCAACATAATTTGATCCCATAGTGATTTTTGGATCAGGCAACTGATATGGACCTTTCTTAAATTTCACAAACCTAATAAAATGTTCATCCTGATACATGGAACGATAAAGTCTCCAGACATCCTTTGTTTCAATAGGTTCTTTTAAAAATGCATGAATTGTAGAAAGAATTCCTCTTATCATATTAACTGCGTGGGGTGTGAAGCA
>JARRMA010000137.1:0-4225 GCA_037386505.1 Candidatus Bathyarchaeota archaeon | reverse complement strand
TTAGTGTATAAAAAATACACTAGCAAGGTTTGGGTTTGGGGTTAAAATTTAACCTACATTTTTTAAAGCTTAAGCAAATCAGATATTCAAGACACAAACTAAATAAATTCCAAAAAGTACTCATTCTAGAAATCTGTAACTAAAAAACTGAGTATTCATAATGTAAAAACTGATCAATCAGAATACCAAGAACAATTGACAGCATCCTTACTGATATTTAATTTAATGCAGGTTTTAAATTAAGTTCCCATTTTTTGACATAAATTAGAAATTGCTAAAATAACATGAGGTGGTGTAAAAACACTAAATACTTTGGTGTATTTAGCAGAGGAAGCTTCGTATATTGTCTCCTTTTTACCTCCAAGTTCTAGATAACCTTCAATAAAAAATTTAGAAAGAGTACTAGCGGCTTTAGATGAAGAGATTGGTGGACTATAATGACCAGAAAAATATAAAAACTCAGCAACATCCCAAGCATAATTTCCATCTCTATTTGCTTGTTCAAGATCCAAAATAAAAAAACCATCTTCAGTAACAATGAAGTTCTCTGGCTTACAATCCCCCAAACTCACTCCCAAATTGTGAGCTTCAGCAACCTTTCGACCAACATCCTTTATCAAAGCAAGATCTTCTGAAGCTTTGCTAGAAACCATAATTCTTCTAATATTTTCCACCAATTCTTTACCTTCAATAAATTCTTGAAAGATCAAACGATTTTTTGGACTTACAAAAAGGATTTTTGGAACTGGAAAACCTTTACTATAAAGAAAGACATTTATTGCATATTCTTTTTCCAATCTTGAATGCCCGAGTACTGAAAAATTTGTGGTTCCAAAAGACCATAAAGCCAAAGAAATCCATTTAAGATTAGACCAATCTAGAAATTGTTTAACAACAAATTTCTGTTCATCCCCATTTTTCTTCACAGAAAGAACATAGACATCATTAAACATTCCTCCAATACTTTTAACTTTCATCTTTGAAAATTCGCCATTCGGAATAATCTTCCTAGCTACATCTTCAATATCAGATTTATCAGAAAGAGAAACGGTACCCATAGGTGTAGGAAGAAAAATGAAGTTTTTTGGATCTTTAAGGCGAGAAAATAATTCACTTGCTTTAAAATCTCTGTGAAATTTACTATAAAGCCTCTGGTCCTGAATATACGAATTTGCAGATTCTGAAAAAACACTAATAAGAGGAGGAAGCATAAATCTTTGAATAGTCTTAAGAAAAGGAGGAAGCTTCAATCTTTTTTTCTTGACAGAGTGAATATAATCTTTTTTGATTTTAAGATAATCATTTGATTCAAAAATAACATCTTCTTTTTTTAATTCTTCTAGTGCTTGAAGATATCCATTCATAATTATTTCAATATTTTTTTGTTCAAGATTTTCCTGCATCATATTTAAGTAACTAAATATAATAGGAGGAAAAATTTTAGCTCTTCTCATCATAAGTTCATACATGAAATATTCTTTTTTGATAAGGAATTCTTGAGAAGATTCAGGAAATTCTGAAATCAGCTTGTGAATAAGTTCCAGTATGATTCTTTTTTTAATTTTAATTTCGTTAAGCCATAAATACTTATCATTCAATAAAGATTCATAAGGAATTGTCAGTTTTTGAGCGAAAAACTCTCCAGACCAACTTTTATCTACATCCCTTTCGAAGTCAGAGTAATTTACAGTCAGAATTGAAACATTATAATCATCCAAACTTTCAAAATATGTATTTAATCGAATAACAAAAGGATCAAGAACCATCAAAGCATTAATGTCTGTTTTAGAATCGGCGTAGCCAGAAACCCATGGACCAAAGAGACAAAGACTAATAATTCTGCGGGATCCAGCAATATTTTTACAGATCTCCAGAATTTTCTGTTTAATCTCTTCTTCCAAATGTGTTATCATTGCAGCTCTTTCCGTATTTATATCATTAACAATATTGGTATAAAGCGTTCTAGGATTAACCAATTTCCTAAAAAGTATTTTAATTATTTAACCTTTGTAAATATTAACAAAGGTTTTAATCAGGAAAATCTTTCAAAGGATTGGAGAAAATTATTGTCAACGCATAAATCGTACATATCAAAAATAATGTATGCTTTAAAATCTATTTTCAAAAGAAACAGCCTAATCATTAAGACAACAACAATAACGTTTTTCATTTTTTTGATAATCGCAATAATAATCTCTATCGTAATTTTTTCGTCATCTCCAGAATTGATAGAAGAGTTAAATTCAATTATGGATTCGTTATTTAATTTTGAGAATGCTCCTGAACCTTCAACAGGAAATTTCTTTTTGTTTATTTTCTTAAATAATACGGGTCATTTTTGGAATCCAATAAGAATGTTGGTATGGATTCCTATATTAGGAGCTTTTCTTTTAGGTTTTGAAATTCTACTAAATAGTGGATTGATAGGAGTAGTATCTGTAATTGTAGGATTTGAACAAGGTATAGCTTATCCAATTATAGGATTGATACCACATGGAATGATCGAGATACCAGCGTTTTTGCTTCAGATAATTAGTATAGTCATATGGCAGGTCACAATTATTGAAGTTATAATCGCTAAAATTAGGCATGTAGAACTAGAAAAAGAAAAAACAATTCAAGGTTTAAAAGATACAATAATTTTTGCTATTATATCTATTATTCTTTTCATGATTGCTGCAGCAATAGAGACATATATTACACCATATTTACTCGGAATTTAGTAGTCAAAATCTAAATTTCCATATTTTAGATTGAATTAATAGAACTCTTTAGAACATTTTCGATTTTTATATGATATTTAAAATGCTCATTAGGATCCCTAAGTAAAATATGAATCCAAAAGATTCCAAATAATCCACAAGTTATTATTGTGAGAATCAAGTATAATTCAAAACTCCGCTTAGAAATAATTTCAGTTCGGGGAGGTACTGCAAAATTAATATCAAAACTCTTCAACATACTAACTAAATTAGCCCAAAAAATTTCTTCTCTTCGTTCATGATTATAAAAATCTTTCATCAGAAAATAATTGACATACCATGATATAATGGGTAGAAAAGCTGACAAAACAGCCCATAATATCGGATCTTTTCTATTTTCTTTAACATTTAACTCATTTAATATTTTATTATCATTTGGAAAATTAGTCTCTTCCTTTATGCTTTTATTTTCCACTAAAGAATCAAGATCTAATATTAGATTATTAAAAAGAAGATTTTGTCTGGCAAAATGTAAGTTCCTTCTTTTTATGAGCTCATAAGTAAGAAGTAGATTAACCACAAAAAAGATCAATATTGAAATCAAAAAAAGGATTAAAATATAAGCAGATTCCGAAAAAATTTCGAGATCATTATATTCATTTAATGAAATGAAAGGATAACTTGTTGAGACAACCGATAATACTGAAATAATTGCAAATCCTATGGTAACTATAGAAGAAATTATTGGCGCAAAATAAACAAATAACCAAATATTTGACAACTGCCGATCTGAATCTTTACTCTTGTCGATATTTCGCAGTACATCGTCAATCAAATTGTCCATAACTATCTCACACTAATGAATAATTGAAGTTTCTAATGAATATATTAGTAATTATTATCTTAACAAATTATTCAATTACTTTAATATCTTTTACAAAATAGACATACGTACAAGAAATCAAAGAAAACAGAAAGATAATCTAAAAAAATAATGGTTTATTAAATATTCTTTGATATCCTTGCTTTAATAGTCCCTTGAGCGGCTTGCTTAACACTCTCAGCCTCTTCTAAAGTGTCAATATTTGTAAAATACCTGAACCATGCACCAGAACGAGGTAGCTCGATTTCAATCGAATAATCCATACTAGATCACCAATTCAATTGATAAAATATCTGTATTTTAAATAAATACTGTCTTTCAAAAGAAGATATGTTCCCAAACTCGATACGTAAATACACATAACAAAAAGCTATGAATCTAAAGAAAGACATTTTTAAGATTAAATTTTACCCAAAAAAATAGTAAAAAAATATAAAAAATTTTGATTTTAATATGCTTAAGATTTAATGCTTCTTACTATCTATAATCGCTCTACATTTATCTGCAAATTCACACCATTCTAAACAAGAAGCTTCATTTTCCGATCTAGAGACCGCATTACCGCAGATATCACACTCAGCACTATCTTCGTCACTCCAAATCTCAACACTGCTAGCACAATTTGGACAGGGAATATATT
>JARRMA010000136.1:0-10652 GCA_037386505.1 Candidatus Bathyarchaeota archaeon | reverse complement strand
TCCTGCACTATAATCCACAATTTGAGCAGATTAGGTATAGAATATTATTGACTAGCTGTTCTTTGGGAGGGTTATTAATCTATGGTTCCTTGTTACGTAAAGAGAGAACGTAGAACCCAAGAATTAAAAAAGATTCCAAAATGTTTGTGATTTTTTATATGTTTCTGGGCGCGCGTTAGATTTTAACTCCAAACCAAATCATCATTTAAACCTAATATTATTCTGAGGTTCACTATTTTCTGGCACTTTCTCTATTTGTATAGTTTTTTGTTTAATAGTCAACTTTTCACCTCCCAATCATCATTTTAGTAATTGTCTGTTTTCCAGCGATTAAGTGAACATTGCCGCCAACAGTAACTGGTGGCCTTGTACATACAGCATCCGCATTCAACTCCGCTGAATCTATTTGATCTACTTACTCTATACTTGTTTTTAACATACAAAAGATAAACCTCTAACGACTTATCGAAAGGAAATTTAGTGTAGCGCGGGTACACCTCGGATAGAATGCGTGTTATTTTTGCCTCTTTCGAGTACACATCTATTTTTCTTTGTCAACCCATGTTTTCATTCTTCTTCGACAGCTCTGGTCAAGTCCCCTTTTTTACCCCCAAATCTCTCGATTGTCTTGAACCTTAGCTCCTTTTCTAATTCATCAGAGATAGTTACGCTTATTCTACCCAATTTTGCCAGCCACACAAATCCTATTATTTTCTAATTTTTATTCGCGCCATCGCGCTAGATATATTTCCAATAAGCAAATTGCCTTAAGCCAATCGCTAGTTTCGTTTTCATAATCATTTCATTCACCTAAATTTGCTTATTCGCATATAATACTAAGTGTTTAATCACTTATAATGATGTCGGATTAATAGATTAAGTGTTTGTGTGCGTTGTATATGAGCCCTAGCAACCCCCTTTTCACGAAACTAAATTAAAATTAGTGGGGATTCCGTATATCCAATTAAAATTACGAAGGATTTGTCTGCCATCGAGGAAACTGCTAATGTCAGAATGACTCGCGCGCAATTCCAAGTATTCTGACTAACCTTTGTTTTTAGTCATAAAATACTGTTTTCAATACTATCAACTTATTAGCCCTAAGTATAACTTACGTGCGCGCGTAACTTTTGCTTTTTATTGAAATCTAATTTTACTAGCTTCACATTGGTTTTTTAAAATCTTGAAAGTTTACCATCAAGAAAAGATTTCCTGTCCCATCTCTAGCACCAATTCCAATTGTGTTAAGCCCAGGAATTACCTTTTTTGCTGGAAAGAGGGTCTGTAAAGTGTAGACACCAGAATCGCATGCCAAAACCACCAAGACATCACTTTCGTAATTTGGTTTTTTAACCAAGTCAATGTTGCAACACATAGGAATCAAATCAGTGTTAGTAACGTCATATCCATCCTGTCTCAGCCTTTCTGCCAATTCTTCCATTTTTTCTCTTCCCCCCGTTTCGCAAGCTCTAGCACAGGAATTGCAGGAAACAATTCCTATCTTTTTCCATTTTCTTAGCATTCCTTTGATTATTCCATATGGTCTAGAACTAGTTATAATCATAAGATGTTCCCCAACTTATTTTTACTCTATACAGCTTAAAAAAATTGTTATACGTTGTATTGATGAAAGTACGATCATTTCAATTCGAGTATACCTTTATTTTCCAAATAACTTCAAGTCAGGATAAACTTCAATTCCATTTCTGTCAATAGTGTAGGGTACAAGATTTGGATTAATTTTGACACCCCTCATCTTCTCTACCTGTAAAGCTCTAGAGGTGACGCCTTGAGAAAACAGAGTTTGCATAACTATAACCCCTTGTGCCAAGTATTCTTCAACTGAAACCGATCGATCAAGAGTAAGGTGAGGTAATTCCATAGTCATTATTGTAGTGATTTCCAACTCCGCTAAAGATTCAACCAAATCCACTATTGCAACCCTTCTTTCAATAGGGTCAGGAAATCTTTGGAATAGTGTAGCTAAAGTGTCTATTGCTACTCGTTTTGCGTTTATTTCATGGATTTTGGTTTCTAATTGGTCAATTAGTTTGTCTATCTGAAGTTGTTTTCCTCTTAGTGTGGTTGTGTCTCCGAAAGCATTTCTTCGGGCTAGTTCATATCTAGACATTTTTGTTGCGTCCATGAAAAAAATTTTTTCTTCTTTTTCTGCTTTTGCAAAGTCCCATCCAAAAGTAGACATTTCGGCGAAAAGTTGGTTTTTGTTTTCATCCAAACTGATATAGATGCCATTTTCAGAAAAATCCACTATGCCTTTATAGATGAATTGACCGGCAAGAATTGTCTTCCCAGTTCCGGGACCTCCAACCACTAATGTTACTCGACCTTGTGGAAATCCTCCACTTATGAGCTCGTCCAAACCAGGTATTCCTGTTTTAACAACTTTCAGTAACAATACAAATTCCCCCTGTTCCATTACGTTACTTATTGTAATTTTTAGTTAATAACATATTTGCTTTCAGTTCTCACCTAGATTATCTAGAAAAGGGTTTTCAAAACTAAACTACGAAAAAATTAAAACAATTCAATGAATCAATGAAAATCTTCACCATATACATTTTTAAATTTTTCCTTCAATTGTTACGAAGATTGGTTCCCAATCAATTTGTTTAGAACACAAGGCACATCTGAGTTGTGAATCGGTTTTTATTTTTATTCCTTCGTTTGTTATTTCAAAAGGAGTCCAATGGGTTTTATGCATTACTCCCTTTAGTGAAAAGATCCTTAGAAGTCTTTTAGTTTCGTAATTTGTTTCGTCAAATTTCATTTCAATAATTCCGTCAAACGTTAATCGCAAAAGATTCATAAAATGTTCATCATGAGCCCCAGAGGCTACAGTAAAAATTGCCTTACCACCATCTAGCCTTATTGTTGTGGTAAGACGTTGCAGAGTATTCAAAAGAGGTTGTGGTTCACAGAAGGGGGCTATTTCGGAAATAGAATCAAATACAAAACGGCAGTTTTTCAACTTTTGTTGGGCTTTTTGGATTTTTATACAAATTGCAGTTAGGTAATTCTGTTGCGCATCCACGGCGTACTCGCTTGAAGATTCTTTACCTGATTTCCAAGAGCACCCGTCAATTATTCTCACCATATTTTTTTCTTCGTAGGGTTCGATATTCAAACCAAATGAATTCATTGAATACTCGATTTCTTCTGGAACCTCACTTGTATTAACATAAATACAAGGTTCATTAGCTAGAAGTCCATTGAAAAGGAAATGTTTGCAGAATATAGTTTTCCCGACCCCAGAAGGGCCAATCAGTAATATTGAAGAAGAAGGAATTTCCCCTTTAAAGGAAATATTTGGAGCCGAATTTAGTTAACGAATTGTAGATTTCTCCAATCATTTTCTTTGTTCCATTAATGTCCATTTCGTTTATTTTCATCAATAGAAATAGGATATCAGCTATTGCTATGGCATTTATAGACCAGTATCTGATTCCTGGACTAGTGTCAATGAGAAGGTAGTCTATTTTATATTTTGAGAACAACTCTTTTTTTGCTGTGATAACTCTTTTCAAAGCTTCATATTGCCATTTCATATCATGCCTAATCTCAATTTCATGAATGCATTCTTTATCTGGACTTGAAAAAGCAAGGAAAAGTTTTCCATTTAATCCCATCTCAGAGCTTAAATCAACTAGAACATCAGAGATTTCAGCTTCACCCGCAAGTAGGCTATTCAAATAAACTTCTGGATTTTTTTGAAAGTAGGTAGTTAAACTTGGAGCATACAAATCAAAATCTAAAAGACAAACCCTCTTGCCCAGCATAGCCAGACGGGCAGCAAGATTTGCTATGACTGTTGTTTTTCCAGTTCCACCTTTATATGAATGAAAAGCAAGAGTTTTTCCTAAACTCAAAATTTGTCCCCCAACTTACATAAGGTCCATTTCTTTATTAAATATGCTATCTAATACACCGTTTTTATAGCTATCTTACTAAACCCACTCATTTTTCTTCCTGAATCATTTTTTTAACCATTTCTAGGTGTTCTTTTATTTCTCTTTCATGTTTTTTGCTCTCAGTCAAAGTTTCTTTAGCACGTGACAATGGATAAATGGCGATGAAGAGACAAAAGCCTAGGAATTGGGAAATTGTGGCAGGATCAGCAATTTCTGCTAGAGAAACCGTTGGAATGGCAGCTATGATAAATAAGCCAGTCAGGGGAAGAATGTATCCTAATGCATAGAATTTCTCTCTTGAACTCGGAAATGACAGATCACCTGGAATGGCTAGGAAGACAACAAAGAATGAACCCCAAGTTATTCCTGATAGGGCAGAATAAATGAGCACACTTTCTCCACTCGGGTTGAAGCCAATCAAGAGAAAACCAACTCCTAAAGTTGCTAACCCGATTATGATTGGTTGCTTGCGCCCAACTCGATCAGCCATGATACCCGCTACTATACCAAAAACCGCAATTAAGGCATAACGGATAATACTACCCATGTCAACCTGAGGCTGAAACTTAGCTGGGATTAGATTCCAAGCGAGACCTGAGGCAACACTGAACAGGAAAAAAACGCTAATATAAACAATGAAATCTTTGTAATTATACGACAGCAAACGCCTCTTTTTTGGTATTGCGGGAATGCGTTCAAATTTTTCCATACACAATGGAATTATGCTGATTGATCTTAGAACTGCCAATAGCATAATAAGACCAAATGTATCAAGTTTCAAAAAAACATCGAGTCCCATAGCGACAGATGCTGTGATGAATGTGCCTAGGATTAGTATTCCTGAGACACGCCCCCTATTTTCAACAGAGGTGTAATCAGCAATTAATGCCATGCTACTTGGCAATCCTAATCCTAGAGAAATACCCATTAAGCAACTCAGTATTGTAGCAAAGAAAGTTCCTTCCAAAAAACCCAGAAGAATTGTTGAAAATATTCCCAAAATTATTGACGTAAAAAGCAACTTTCTGCGAGCAATTCTACTCCCGATGTAACTTATTACGAGTGCGGAAAGAATAATGGAACCGTAGAATAAAGTATTTCCAACATAATTTCCCCAATCTGTGGTAGAAGTTATTATATTAAAAATATTGGACATTTGTCTAGTAAAAACGAAAAACCAGGAAAGAGATCCAAAAATGAGAAGCATAAGAGATGCAAACTTACGTCTATCAACATCGATTTTGGTCAAAAACCCAAGGTCCACGAATTCACCACAAATCTAATATGTAAATAGAAGTGGTATATCACTTTTAAGGAGGGAGATAAAGAATGACAAAACCACCACCTTATAATAATCCACACGCAGCCAAAGCTAAAGTACGAGCCCAAAAATACTTGAAAGCCCTTTTCAAAGATGATACATATACGGCCATTATGAATTCATTGGAACCTAACCTAAAACCCAATGACTTTAGAAAAGCCTGCTCTGATGCTGGTTTGACAACAGAAGAAACCGATTGGCTTTGGAATTATTTAAAGAATTGCAAAAAAGCTCTTTGGACTAATGATAAAGTTCGTGACGATCCGCCACTGGCAAATGCTGGCTGGTAATATCTCTAGTAAATTCATGCTTTTTGGGTGCATAATTTTTCAACACGTGCATTAGCTTGCATGATTATCCCCAGAAGCATGGTTCGAGATAGACTAGGTTGTAGCACACTCAACGTGCTGTGTGCTTCTTCCCCTTTTTTCTTAGCCAAGTTATTCACGTATTCAAAGGCTCGAGTCTCAAAACAGAATTCATATAGAGCTCTAGCATCTTTTGCGCTAATATTTTTCTTGTTAAGAATTTTTTCTATTTTAGTGCGTTTACTAGATGAGGATCTTGCTGCATAAAGCAGGGGTAATGGCATACTCTCATATTTTATCCTGTGAGGAAGATCACCCTTCAGGTTTAGGCAGTCCTCAATTTCATCTGAAAGCCTTGATAAAAAGCCTAATCTCCTGCCAAAATCTGACAAAGCCTCAATTTCATTTGGTTTTCCATCACCCAGCATAGCACCGATTCTAGAACAGGCTTCAATCTCAGCCGCTTCTTTCCATAAAACATTCTCATAATATTCCAGATCAATATCCACTTTTTTTCTGCATTGTGTTTCCATAAACTCTGCTTCGCAAATTTCCACAGATAAATTTCCATATACCTCTAATACATCAGCAATTCTAGTTGGATCATCAGTTTTCCTAATCAATTCCTGAGCAATAGTCCAAGCCTTCACAATTAAGAGGTCACCAACCAATAAAGCAGTATCAATTCCATGGAGACCCAAGATTGTCATTCTAAGATGTTTACTTCTTGATTTGTCCAGAATATCATCATGTATCCCAAATCCCGAAGAAGCAAGAGTAAACATCAGCGCAGCATCCTGTGAAATTTCATAGGATCCTCCAACAGCTTCACACGAAAAGAAAGTTAGGCAAGGCCTATTATAGTCCCTCCAATAATTTTTGACATCTTTTAAAGCTGCGAGAAGTTTTGGATTTTTTACCCCCAAAAATGCCACCTGACCAAATTTCTCCAGAATTCTTTCGCATCTTTCCCTGATTATGTTATTAGTTTCTTCGAAAGTCAGGTTAATAACATCCACATTTTCCACCGCAATTCAATTGATATATGGACCTTAATACAATTTTAGTCAAAACCTTATTCACTTAAATTAACTGCAATATCTCCCATCTTCAACTTTCTTAACCATGATGAATACGATTCCATATATTCACGCGTTTGATTTCTCCAAAAGAGCACGATTTTTTATACATCCTAGATCAAATGACAACTATGAAACGTTTTGAAGATGTTCTAATTGTGGGTGCTGGACCTGCAGGAGCTTACTGTGCTCTAACTCTTGCAAAAAAAGGTATTAAACCCGTTATTGTCGACAACTCTCATCCAAGAGAGAAACCTTGCGGAGGAGGAATATCACCTCCTGTTCTAAAGAAATTCCCTTTTCTAGAACAGTTTCGTTCAAAAGGCTTTACCTTTGGAAACTTCAGAATTATTACCTGTATAGACACACAAGTAATGACCAAAAGTCTTGAGAACGGTTTCTGTATTTCCAGAAAATATCTTGATAAAGAAATACTCGAAATTGCTGTGCAAAATGGAACAAAATTAATCTCAGAAAAGGTTCTGGATGTTCAAAAGAAAGGAAAAAATTGGAATGTTATAACCAACAAGAGCACCTTTTCTACAAAAGTTCTCGTTGGAGCTGACGGAGTAAACAGTATTGTTCGAAGAAAAACAATAGGCAGAATCTCCCCAAAAAACCTTGCATTAACTTTTGGCTACATTACGACCAGTCTCAAAAAGAAAGATGCAACTATAAAGTTTCTTAACGAAATACCTGGATACATATGGGTTTTCCCAGGAAAAGGTTATGGAGATGCAGCAGGTCATGTTGATCCCATCTCTGGTGGAGGAATTATCTACGCTCTATGGGGAGGAGAATTGGCTGCTCAAGCAATAGAAAGTAATGACCCAAAATCATTTGACAAAGCCTGGAAAAAAGCATATGGTGACTTCTTCAAAGAAAGATGTAAAAACAAAGAAGCATTCTACGATTCAATATTGTCAACTTTATCAATTTTTAGAGGTCTAATCAACAGGACTTATTTTTTGCCCCAAAAAGATTCATGGCAAGAACAATCTGGAAAAAGTGAGGAAAAATACCTAGCATGAATCAAAAAATATCTGGACTTTACAAAGGAGTTATTTCCAATCCTTCTGCAAGTGGGGTTAGAAGAACTGAATTAGAACTGCGTGTCGATGTTGATGGTCCTCGCTCCTTGAATGCTATTAGTGGAGATTTCTACGCAAAAACCAATAGCACCCGAAAATATCTGAGCTCATTCATATTTCAAGGAATCATGAAAAACGAAATAACCCCCAGCAGAGTTCTACTAACCGGAAATAAAGGAAAATTTAGTTCAAATTCAAATCTATTCAAAGAAATTAAAATTTTAATATCTACAAATTCATGTCCTCTAAAAGCAACTTTTCAAGGGGCAACCTCATCTAAATCTAAATTAAAATTCTTATGCAAATATTCATCCCGATACTTCAGAACAGTTTATCTAGAGCACGATTACGAGGAGGGTGTTATGCCCTTAGAGTCCATTGAAACAGCAAATCTTCCTTCTCCATCTCCGTACCGATCACAACCAATAGGCATAATTGACGCTTTTGCGGAAGCAGGTATTGAGATAATAATTGTAAAAGAGAAAAGAGATTCAGTTCCTACTCCGGAAGGAACGCCTATATCCAAAGCAGTATGGACCAATTGTGAATTGCATAAAGCTATACTCAAACATTTTACATTGGTTAAAGACGAGCCCCAATGGAACCTTTGGCTCTTATCAGCTAATGAACATGTAATGTCAAACATATATGGAACCATGATAGGCGGGAAAAATGTGAAAAGGAGAGGGTGTGCAGTTTTCCAATATTCAACAGGATGGCAGAGCACCGAAGAAAAGAGGTTTCGACTTTTTATTTATGTTCACGAGCTGGGTCATTGCTTTAACCTTAATCATTCATGGGAAAAACCTCAATCTGAGCAATCCTCTGAGATGGAACGATATGCTAGTTTATCTTGGATGAATCTCCCTTGGCGATACTATTTATCTGAAGAATTTCGTGGAGCAGAGGCTTTTTGGAAAGCTTTTAATTTTCAATTTGATTCCTCAGAATTGATGCACCTACGTCACGGATTCAGAAATGATGTTATTTTTGGCGGCAATGCCTTCAACAGGGAAATTGACACAAAATCTAAGACTACCTGAGCAATGAACATGCGCAAGTTTTAATTGCTTAGTTTTTTGTCATGTAAAATACTGTTTTCCACAATCCGTTTTTATTAATCTTATAATATGCTTGAAATGAAATGTTTTATAGTAACAGTGAACAAGAGTTTTGTAACTAATTTATTGGTTACAGTCAGTTCTGAGAGTTCTTGAGAAGCGTGGGAGGTGAAAGCCATCAAAAAAGAGACAAAAACAGAAGAGGATTGGAAAAAAGTTCTTTCACCAGAACAATATCATGTACTGAGAGAGAAAGGAACTGAACCTGCATTCACGGGAAAACTTCTGAACAATAAAAAAACCGGAATGTACGTGTGTGCTGCTTGCGGAAACCCATTGTTTAGTTCGGACACAAAATTTGAGTCTGGTACAGGATGGCCTAGCTTCTGGGAAGTAGCTTCTAGCGACAGTGTCGAAACAAAGGTGGATAACAGCTTTGGAATGCGCAGAATTGAAGTGACATGCAAAAAGTGTGGCGGACACCTTGGGCACGTCTTTGATGACAGCCCAACTCCTACGGGTCAACGTTTCTGCATAAACTCAGTCTCATTAGATTTCAAGGAACAGAAGGATTCTGCAAAAAAACCGAAAGAGTAAAACATCGTTAGCGCAGAAAACTGACAATTTAATTTACTGCCATGGGATATGGTATCCTCTAGCCCGTCACAAATAATTATATTCGGTAAGGCACGAACACCATGACAGTTCCTCTGAAAGAACAGATACAGAAACTCGTTTCCAGACTAGAAGCATTTCTTTCCAGAATTGACAGGCATTTTTTTCTCAGATAACTCTTCTTTTCGCAGCATTCATCGTGCCACTAATCATACTTTACTTAATAGACGGGGGCTCCTTCGAATACCTGTGGAAGGGCAGAGCACCGTACCTACTTTTTCTTTGGCTATTCGCCTTAGAGACGGCACTTGGATGGAAGAACCTCAAAAAAGAACAGCCTAAGTTCTGGACCAAAAAAACCGTGCTACTTGCAGTAACATTACTTCTGCCAACACTATATGCAATTGGGCTAAATTTCGGGTTACGCCCAGTAATAGAAGCACTAGGAAAAGCTGTTGGTGTGCCCATCCTAGGGGGGGACACATGGTACTTGACGCATTCCTGGCTCTTCTCCCTAGAATATGTTCTCTTTTCAGCATTCTTTATAGCATCAATTTGGCTCATGTATGGCACACGGGGACTCAAAAGCTTCGCCGTTTCCTCATTCTTTATCGCAGGACCCTGCTTCTGTTACAATGAGTCCTAGTCCGTCCATGCCTCCCGGAAATGTTTGAGTGCTGTACCCCAGAAGCAGGGGGAAAAACCTATCAAGCCATCGTATCTTGGTCATGTGCAGGAAGCCACAGCCTATTCCTGTACTCATTCATGATTATGCTTTTCCTCAGGGGCACCAACATATCCCGCACAAGAAAAATAATCTACGTTGCCGCTGGAGCAATCGGAACCTTTGTAGTCAACATCTTTAGAATCGTAGCGATTCTCTTAGCCGGAGTACACAGCGGAGCGTCGCTAGCCCAAACCTTTCACGAATTCTACGGAGAATTCTTTTTCATAGCATGGATGTTCATTTACCTTACACTCATCTACCTGCTAGAAACTCGACTTATCCCCAAAACAGACCACAAACAGGCCAGAAACAGCCCAACCAGAGCTGCCTAGAAGCGAGAAAACAAAAACATCTAACTTTGGATAAAAATAAAGTTCGCTCCTTTTCTCCAACCCCAAGTCAGGCATCTTAGAAGCATTCAATCATGATTGGCGGGGTCCTTCTTCGGCAACACTACATACAACAAAAATCAACAGCATAAATACCGTAACATCTAAAAGTCTAAATGAGGATGGAAATTC
>JARRMA010000135.1:0-4228 GCA_037386505.1 Candidatus Bathyarchaeota archaeon | reverse complement strand
TTTTGACTGACCTCCAGAGCGAATCCCTCAGGCAATCTGAAAATATTGTTCTTTCTCATGTTCAAGCCAGAATTCAAGTCCCTTATGACCGCTTGAAGACATACATTATAGACCTGGTGAATCTTGGACTAATTGAGGATGCTACCTCTATGAAGATTACTAAAAAGGGAAAAGCATACCTAAAAGAGTATAGTAAAATCCTTAATTTTATGAGGGATCTTGGTCTTACATACCAATAATGAAATCGCAGCATTTCTTTTTACTAAAAAATTGCTGAGTGAGTATTTCTGTTATCTTGTGTCTTCGCTCCATCTTCTCTGAGCTGCAATAACAGGTTTTCATTCTGGAAATTTTCAGCATTTATTCTGTTTAGAAAAATATTTTTCATAGAATTTCTTCACCTTTTACTATATCAAAAAAAGAGGGAGGGGTGCAAGAAACCAGGTGGTCATGTGTCCACCGTTTAGGAAAGAACCATTTCCTTAACGTTTTTCCCTGTTTTCTTCACGTTTTAACTCACTTTAGGTTTTTTAAAGACGCCTAATCCAGTTCTTTTATTTTCTCGGATATATTCCCATCCTTCATTAATCAGCTCGCGCGCGCATGATGAAAGGTAATCATCGCACTGGCGAGCGGCAAAAATGATTCTAGCTTTCTATATGCGCTCAAACGAAGTTATTGATGCAGACTAGGGTCCATTTGTTCGTACCATTTCTGGATTTCATGAGCTGCATCTTTTGAAGTTGTTTTAGTAAGCATGCACTCTATGCTCCGCATACATTCTATACATTCTGTTGGTATTGCTTCACCTGTTTGGCGTTCACTAAGATATCCAAAACGATGGAGACATTTGTCGTTTGCTTGTTTGGTGTCTTCAATTCTTGTCTCACAAAAAGGGCACACAAGATATGTTATAGTTTTTGGAGTATTGAATGTTTTTTTGCAACTAACATTATTGCATATATACTGTATTTCTTCTTTCATTAAAACATCTTCAACTAGTTTTTTCTATTTTTCTTGGTTTGTGGATATATTTTTGAAGGAGAGGATTGGGTTCACCCTTACTATTCGAGCGCGCATTACACCTTCTTTCGGGATAGGCAGTGTTTTCATAGTTTTTAACGGAATGCTTTCTCGATTAGTTTTAATTTTTTCTGTATTTCTTTTGAATGAATCTCTTCTTCTTTATTCAATTCATATGTGCGCGCGCACGTAGTGCCATGTTTGTTGTGAACCTTTCCACTTTTTTCACCTCAACTTGTTTTTATGTGGTCTCTTCTCTTTAGTTTTGGTTTATCGTCTCGATTTCTGCATTTGTTGGGTTTTGGTGAGAGACTGTTGCTTTCATTACTGGTCTTAGGGTTCCGCTGTTGCTGATGGCGCGCGCATGCCAGAAAACCTTCAAATATCTGGATGCCGATTCGTCTTTTTCCATTTTCCAAGCAAATCACAAAAAATTACTATTACATCTTAAGATATAAGAAAATGTTTTTGAACGGCATGTTCAACTAATTGAACAGTTAATATACACATGCAAAAGAAATGTTCGGAAAAATAGAACAACAATAACTTCACACACATTGGCATAATTATTCTAGTTTGAATCTTTTACACATTCAACCATTTTCTCGCAGCTTAAACACTCAATTGGAATTATTGATTTTGTGTAGTTACTCGCCAAATATCCAAAATATTTGGTGCAATTATGGGAACTTGGTTTCTTAGTTTCATTTTTTCCAATTTCGTTTAAAGAAACTGTTTCACTGAGTTCTACTTTAAAGAAACAATTAGGGCAACCATAATATTTTTCAGTTGGATTTTTCGATTTATCCAGAATTAAAAGTAGATTTCCAAAAACTGTTTTACATTTTGGGTTTGGGCAAATAACGATTTTTGGTTCTTTTAGCAAATTTCTTACTCCACTCATAGCACGACAGTCATTTTTTAAATCAAAAAAAGGGGTAAGTGTTGATTTTATTTGTAGAACCTAAGTTGGATGTGTTTGTTTCCGTTATTGTCTAGTTTCCAGAAGTAATAGTCTGTGTCACCATACATATCGCTTAGTGTTTGGAGCCAATCAAAAATCCAGACTGGTTGTCCTTCTACAAGTCCGAAAGTGTCTACGAGTGTTGCATTGTCGTAAAATGTTAAGAGTTGATCCCATGTTATGTAGAACAGGTCTGTAGTGCAAACCCATGTTGGTTGTCCCTTTTCGCGGGGGATTCTTTTGATTTCACCTAATCTGTAGCAAGCAGAACCTTCGTTGTCATAATACCAACCATCTAAGGTGCTGTTACCACCTGGCTTGGCTAGTGCTACAACATAAACGTAGTATTTTCCGTTTTCTATCTGGATACTTGCGTTTCCATCATCAAAAGCATTCCCATCCAACACAGCAAACTCAGATCCACTTGTCATCCAAAGCAATATTGATCCATCGGCTGTAAGATTTCCATAGGAGCCTGAAGCTGTACCTGTGTGTTCATACCACTCTGTTGTGTTTTGGGGAACAAATATGGTATGTCTATCAGGATTGTTGTAATCTCCCCCTCCATTCCAATCTGATTTCTTACCTAGGACATTAAGCACATATGCCGGTGAGCCATGAAGTTTGTTCGGATTATTGATTCCTTGTGCATTCACGGATACAGCAAAGGTCATTGAGGTCATAAGAGCCAATAAAACCAGAATACTCCCCATTTTAGTTATTTTTTTCAGTTTCTAAACTCTCCCCATTAGTATCTCGAATATTAATTCTTAATAAAGATTATTGTGTTTATGAACTACAAAACTACAAATTGAATGTGCACGCGCCACCATAATCAACCAATAAATTACACCATTTCATACCAGTAGAGAGTAGCATCGTAATTTAGTCGCAGCCTATCTGCAGATAAGCGTAGATTTCGTAAATTAACTGCAGACTAACTGCAACAAGCTACAAAAATCGTAAATTAACTTCAGACAATCTGCCGACTGTTGAAATGAACCCTAATCAACTACGGATTGCACATCCTGCACACTCAACACATCGTGCACACTTTGCCATTATGGTAGCGCGCGCATTCAGTTAGAACTCAACGTCACGATTATTGATCCTTATGATAGAGCGCATGAATTGTTACCTATATGCTACACATTTGTGAGGGATACTGGTTCAACAAACAGAGGATTTTGGTTCCTAGAGCCCAAGTCTTTTTCTGAACTCAAAAAATATTTAAACAAAAAAGAAGCGGACTAATTCTAAAAAAGGGAATTTTTTCCCAAAACCTAAATGTTGGCGTTAATTTTTTAAGTACACATAAGCATAAATAATTTTTAACAATAGATTTTGGAGAGTTATTTATGATGGAAGAATCCATGATTTTTTGGGTTGGAGGAGTAATCTTTGCCTTATCTTCTTTACTGTTTATAGTTTTGGAAAATAAAAATGGCTCGAGAAAATATTTGTTTAATTCGCATGTCTTTGTTAGTTTCATAACAACTATTTCTTATTTTATTATGGCTTTAGGATTAGCAACCTTAACTAGCGAAGGAGGTAATCTAATTTATTGGACCAGATGGCTTTTTTATGCTGGTAGCTGCAGTATATTAACTTTAGATATTGCAATCATTGCTAAGAAATCAAATGAAAAGAAAGCTGAAGTTGTTGTATTTACAACTCTAACAATGTTTTGTGGGTATTTGGCAAGTATAATCTTGACAGAATATCGGTGGTTATTTTTTGGATTAAGTACTGCAGCATATATTGGGATGCTTTATACGCTTTTCAATAAATCTAGTGAAGATAGCCCTAAAATGTCCTCAATTATGTGGTTTGTTCTTGTTACGTGGAGTCTATTCCCATTGGTATGGGTTCTGGCACCAACAGGATTTGGAATTATAGCCGTAGATACTACAGCATTACTGTACTTAGCTCTAGACATTGTAACAAAGATAGTATTCGGAATTTATGTCACAACAAGAAAATGATTGATTGGGTTAAATTTTAACCCCCAAACCCAAACTTGCTTTTGACTATTTATTCTTTCTTTTAACACTTATTGCATAATTGTGAGTGCTACCCACAATTCTCAATTGTTTTCTAACAAGATAGTCTGTGTTGGATAAGGCATCACAATATTTTCTGTTTCAAAAGATTCTATTAATCCAAGATTAATGCCCTGTTTAATATCCATATATTTTGCATAATTCGGAGTTTTTATGTAGTATATAACTTCAAAGTTTA
>JARRMA010000134.1:0-5263 GCA_037386505.1 Candidatus Bathyarchaeota archaeon | reverse complement strand
CCTACAATTTTGTATAGTCGAACTTTTTTTGGTCCAAAATCTTCAATGGGTATAGCATCCAATACACCTAAACTATTGTAACTATTGGGTAGTTTTGGGTACAAAAAAGTGTCATGAATGTTGTGAACATGATCTGCACCAGTTGGTGATACTGCATATCCTAGAGCTTCACCTCTTTTTAGTCGCGGGTCATGCATTGGAACTTCTTGACCCTTAACATTAACTGCAAACTTTTCAGCCCCTTTTCCTATACGTTCAGCAGCACGTTTTGTACCTTCTGCTAATATTTTACCAAAACCTTGTTTTTCACCGATCAACTCGATCAGTTTAAGCATAGATTTTGCATTTCCAAAATTCAGTTCAATATTATCTGTGTCTTCTCTTGTTAGTAAACCATCTTCGAAGCATTCCATTGCAAAACTTATGGTTACTCCTGTGCTTATAGTATCAATACAATATCTTTGGCATAATTCATTAGCTTTACAAACTGCTTTTAGATCGTGTACTCCACAATTTGATCCTAAAGAGGCTAATGTTTCATATTCAGGTCCGCCATACTTTGGATCTACAATCCAAGGTTCCGTTACTTTTACTTCTTTTTTACAAGCAACTGCACATGCAAAACAGGTACCCATTCCAACGCCCACAGTATTTTTCAACGTTTCAGCAGAAATAGAATCTACTTCAGGAAAATCTCCATCTCTAAAATTGCGAATAGGAAGATTTCCAACTTCTTCTCCGACATCCATTTCTGCTCCGGTTCCATAAGTATGCAATATATGGGCAACGTCATTCACATTTTGTGCCATCCAACGAGCAAGTTTTCTTAACCGTTTTGGTTTACTAACTGAAACATTTGTGCTTCCTTTAACTGCAACTGCTTTGAGATTTTTAGAGCCCATTACTGCACCGATCCCGCATCTACCTGCTACATGATTCAAGTCATTAACTACTGAAGCATATCGAACTAATTTTTCTCCCCCTGGACCAATCTGCGAAACTTTAACTGTTTTGTCGTCTAAATCTTTTTGAATTGTTTCCTGAGATTTCTTAATCTCAAGACCCCAAATATGAGAAGCATCTACTATTGCAGCATTTTGATTTTTAATAGACAAATAGACTGGATTAGAAGCTTTTCCTTCAACGATTATGGCGTCTAATCCTGCCCTTTTAAGTTCAGCTCCCCAGAATCCACCAGCTTCGGCTTCTCCATATCCTCCAGTTAGTGGGGATTTGGCACCTACGCTATTTCGTCCGCTGCCACTAAAAGGAGCACCTGTTATTGGTCCACAAGCGAAAATTAATTTATTTTCTGGTCCTAGGGGATCTATTTTCGGTGCGAGTTCATTAAGAAGAATATACGAGATTAATCCTCTTCCTCCAAAATGTTTTCGGTAAAATATCTCATCTAGAGTCTCAAATGAGATTTTTTCATTGTTAAGATTAACACGTAGAATTTTACATGTAAAACTATTTTTCATTGCTATTCATCCATAATTTTCTCGATTATCTTATTAAATTCTTACATTTTTACCCAAAAATGTCTGATGTTAGCAGAAAAATTGCTTTCCTTGCTTAGATATGTTTATATCGACGATTTTTAGTTGCTATGGGAAAATACGGTGAATATTCATGCAAGAACTATTCCTTAGCATTGCAGCACTGGCAATAAGTCTAGTAATACTTTATTGGGGCTCCAAAAGGGTTGTTAGAGGGGCATCTGGATTATCTTCTTGTTTGAATATAAGTAGAGTTGTTGTAGGAACTGTTTTTGTAGCTTTTGTTACAGCTTTACCAGAATTACTAAGTTCTCTTTTCGCTGTAGGACTTGGTTCTTCGCATTTAGCTTTGGGAAACATAATAGGTTCTAATATTTATAATGTCCCACTTATCATAGGTATCTGTGGATTAATTGGAGGAGGACTTAAACTAAAGAATTCCTCTATAGCTAAAGAATGCATCTTCATGATGGGTTTAAGCGTTCTAATGATCGCTCTTTTAGCAGTAACTGGATCTATGACTTGGTGGATAGGTGCACTTTTTGTTTCTTTTTATCCAATTTTCATTTATTATGCAATACGTAACGGGTCATGTGATGAAATTGAAGACTGTAATATATCTAGGCGAAGTGGAAAAAGTGTTCTTTTTGATATATTACTAGGTAGTGGTGCTTTAGTAGTAAGTACATTTATGCTAGTTAATAGTGCTCTGACAATTTCAACCATTTTTGGTCTAGATCAATTTTATGTGGGATTAACAGTAGTTGCTCTTGGTTGTGTAGTTCCTGAAGTAGCAGTCTCTGTAGCTGCAAGCTTAGCAGGTGAACAAGACATTACGATTGGTAATGTTATAGGAGATAATATGCTAACCCTCACTCTTGTGTTTGGACTTGTTGGATTGACATCTTCATTCAGCGTCTCGTTATCTGAAATCCTGTATACTGCACCATTCATGGTTATTGCTACATTTATGTTATTTGCAATGAATAAATTAGGTCATAATGTAAACAGGATGTGGGGAATTATGATGTTAACTACAGCTTGTGTAGCATTTGTTTTCCAGACATCTTATGGCATAGTTTAGAAATAAAAATTTCTCAGAATACTTTAGGATTATTTTAGATTACCCATAAATAATATTTTTTAAAAAAAGTTAAAACTTCATTCAATAACATTGCTAGGTAATCAAATTAAGGTAATTGTTATGTTTGAAGAGTGGATGAAAGATTTTGCCCTTCAATTTGGTTATCTTGGGGTATTTGTTATTAGCTTTGTTGGATCTGTTTCGATTGTAATTCCAGTACCATACACACTTGTTATTTTCTTTTTGGGAAGTATCCTAGATCCCTTTTTAGTCGCAATAAGTGGTGGATTTGGGTCAGCTCTTGGGGAATTTTCGGGGTACGCCCTTGGGTATTATGGGAGAAAAGTTGTGAGCGAAGAAAGACAAAAAAAGATGGATTATATGCTTAGGATCTTTGGTAGGTATGGATCAATTACTATTTTTCTATTTGCCTTAACACCTCTTCCTGATGATTTGCTTTTTATCCCTTTGGGTGTAATGAGGTATCCTTTTTTGAAGGCATTCGTTCCTGCTCTTTTAGGTAAAATGTTGATGACTTTTATTCTTGCATATAGCGGCCAACAGTCGATTGAATTTATAAGAAGTTTATTTGGTGGATCTGAATGGATTGGAATATTGGTTTCAATTGTATTGTTAATTATTGTGATCGTTGCGATAATTAAAATAGATTGGGAGAAATTATTTGAAAAATATTTTGGAGATAAGAAATAAAATTAAAATTTTAAAGTAATTCTATAAAATTAAACAGGTTGTTTTCTAAATTCAAATAATAAGTTTTTCCAAAAAGAATTTAATAATTTATGGAATTTCATCAAATTTATGACCGAATATAAATAAGAGTTATACATATAATATTGTTTAAGTGGAATTTCAGTAAGAAAATGAAAAAAGGCGTTAGCATTTGTCATTTATCTTTTTAATTCTACTTATTGCAATATAAAAAAATGGAAGGTTATTGATTGTCTCTATCCGGATTTCAATTTAAAATACATTATAAAATTCTTCATAAACTTAGAAAAGCAGGAGCGACATCAAAAGATAGCGCTGTTACAATTGGGGAAGCTGATTTGGACTATCAGGAACAAATGTGGCTAGATTATTTTGCCGGTGCTTTTCTTGGCAAAATAAAAAAGACCGATGATCGTCGGTATTATATTCTTAGATAGATAATTAATTTCATAGCAAATTTACCGTGGATTAAGTAATTCTATTCCAGGCATATTTGGTTCTTCAAATACATGTAGGGCTTTATTTATTTCGTTTACATTTCGAAGTGCTGCCAATCCAGTGTCTGTTATGGCATAAACTTTTCTTGTTTTTCTTCGTCTGTTGATTAATTGTTCTTTGATCAGATTGCGTTCCATAAGAAAATCGAGGCATTCCTTTAAAGCACTACAGTTTACGTTGGCTTTATATGTAATATGAGTTGGTTTTAATCTTCCATTGCAGGCTAAAGCATAGTTTATATTCTTTGAGAAGTGAAAATAATAATCAATATATGATTTTAATAATTAACATTAAGTCATAATACACTTTCTATTGATCTAAGATTAATATTATTCATATTATTCTAATACCATACTTTGCCAAGATTCAAAATAACTCAAAAAATTTGTAGTATTTTCCAGGTAGATTAATTAAAAATCTATAGACATACGGAACAAATCGGATAGTTTTATCCAGAAAACCTTAATTCATTGTTTTTCATCAAAATAGCAAGCCGGGGTAGCCTAGCCTGGTTATGGCGCCAGACTCATGATCTGGAGAGCAATCTCCTAAAAATTAGGTGCCCAGAAGTCGCGGGCTCGACTCCCGCCCCCGGCACCAAACTCTTTTTCAAAAAAACTAGAGATTTGGTGACTTTTTAGCTAAATATTTAAACTGCCCATTATTTCATTGTTTAATAAATTTAGGAAGCGGAAAAGACGGCTAAATGTAAATACTGCGGCAACGAGGTTATTCTACCATTCACTTGTAATTATTGCGGTGGTTCATTCTGTGGTGACCATCGTATTCCAGAGAGACATGAATGCCCCGAATCATGGAGAGCAAGAGCGCCTAAAGATATTCCACCCATTAATACGGGGAATTGGTCAGAGAAGCCTTCTTACTCGTATTCAGTATCTTATTCTCCCAAATCTTCATCTAGAATTTTCTGGTTCAGTAAAACAGAACTTAAACATCTTGTAATTGGAGCACTCTTAGTTATGGGTGTAGGATTCTCATATTTTCTAAGCATACCAAATAATCTTTTGAATTTGGCAATTCTGTCAATTGCGTTCATGTTATCATTTCTTCTTCATGAACTTGCACACAAATTTTCTGCACAATACTTCAATTTATGGGCAGAATTTCGGTTAACGATGCAAGGAGCCTTGATAACTTTGATTTCAATTTTTCTTCCTTTCAAGCTTATATCTCCAGGAGCGGTTATGCTTGCAGGTTCTGGAACAAAACAAACTGTAGGAAAAACAGCAATTTCTGGACCTTTAACAAATATTACTATTTCATCTTTATGTATTTTGATTGCAGTCTTTTCTCAATCGTTATTTACAATTATCGCTTTCATAAATGCATTGTTGGCTGTATTTAATTTAATTCCATTTGGCATTCTTGATGGATGGAAAGTGTTTAGATGGAATAAAATAGTCTGGGCAATAACATTTGCAATCTCAATTAC
>JARRMA010000133.1:0-8326 GCA_037386505.1 Candidatus Bathyarchaeota archaeon | reverse complement strand
TATCTTAGTATGCTTAAACTATTTCTCAAAAGTACTATGATACATTAAATCTAATGCTTTTTTATTAACTGCTCTATGTCTTTTGGGTTTGTTAGGGAATAATAAGCCCATTTTCCTTCTTTTCTTCGAGTTATTAATCCTTGGTTTTCAAGTATTTTGAGGTGGTGTGAAAGATTAGGTTGAGTTGTATCTAAAGCTATCATTAGTTCGCAAACACACATTTCTCTTACGGTGAGAAGTTTCAAAATTCGTATTCTCTTTTCATCGGAAAGAGCCTTAAAATATTTACTTTGTTTTCTTGACTTTTTGGAATCTGCAGTTTCTTCTGCTAGATCAATCAGTTCTTTTCTATATTTTTCGAGATTTTTAGCTAAACAGACTTCTGAATCGATAAGATTTTTAAGTCTTAGATCTGCTTCTTTCAATTTCATTCATTGTGTAAGAAAATATGAAACACATTTAAATATGTTTAAGAAAACATAACATATAAATAGTTATAAATACGTTTATGTGAAATATCTTGGGAACCTGATATGACAAAATCATGCGAAGTTCGACTAAATGTTTTCGAAAAATATCTTGCCCTATGGGTTCTTATCTGTATGATTACTGGGCTTCTACTTTCCCAATTTATTCCTCAACTAAGTATTGCGATAAACAATCTCCAATTTGCAGGAATATCAATACCAATCGGTGTATGCCTTTTTCTAATGATGTATCCAGCACTTTTGAATCTTCAGTTAAGCGAACTAAAGAAAATCGCAAAAAATCCCAAACCAATTTTACTGACTTTGATGTCAAATTGGATATGGGCTCCATTAGTGACTGCATTTCTTGCATACTATTTTTTGGCTGGAAACGATCAACTTATAATTTCGTTAATTTTACTTGGATCAAGTCCATGCACTGCTATGGTTTGCGTTTGGGGGGCTTTAGCTAAAGGAAACCAAGAACAAAACATTGTCAATACAACATTAAATACTATTACCATCATGATTTTGTACGCTCCTGTTGTTTCATTATTAACTGGTATTAGAAATATCCAAATTGATAGAATATTGCTTCTTCTTTCAGTTTTTGTATTTATCGGTATTCCTTTACTATTGGGTTACATTTCTAAGAAACTAATTAGTCGTAGTAGAGGTGAACAATGGTTTCAGAATACTTGGAGACCTGCATTTGGTAAAGTGTCAATATTGGCGTTATTAGCAACTTTAATTGTTTTGTTTTCCCTAAACGGAAATGTTTTGATTCAAAATCCATATGAGATGATACTTGTCTCCGTGCCATTGTTGCTTGGATTTTTCATTATTGTTGGATTAAATTTATTGATTACAAAATTTGCTGGTCTAAAATACAGAGAGGGAATAATTTCTGTAATAATAGGTTCTTCAAGTCATTTTGAGATCGCTATCGCCACTGCGATAAGTATGTTCGGTGTAGGATCCCAAGCAGCATTAGGAACTACAATGGGACTTTTTTGGGAAGTTAAAAAAAGATATGGTCAAATTGCCAAATCTGAACAATCTTGCGGTTGTTCTTCATCTTGTTGTGGACCATCAAATATAGATATTGCAAAAGAGATTGGTTACTCTGAACAAGATTTGGAAGATTTACCTGAATCTGCTATTTTAGGTCTAGGTTGTGGAAATCCTGTTGCTTTAGCTAACTTGAGAAAAGGTGAAACAGTTTTAGATTTAGGTTCTGGTGGAGGAATTGATGTCTTTTTAGCATCTAAGAAAGTCGGTAAAAACGGAAAAGTAATTGGTGTTGACATGACAGAAGAAATGCTAGAACGGGCTAAAACTTCTGCTTTAAAGCATAGTTACAAAAATGTTGAATTTAGGCTAGGAGAGATAGAAAACCTTCCAATCGAAAATGAAACAATTGACACAATAATTAGCAACTGTGTAATCAATCTATCTTCAGATAAGTTAAAAGTATTTCAAGAGGCATTTAGAGTTTTAAAACCAAACGGCAAACTTATGGTATCTGACTTAGTTACAAACGGAGAATTGCCAGATAATATCAGGAAAAGTTTTAATGCTTGGGCAGGATGTATTGCTGGTGCTTTAGAAAAAAATGAATATATAAATGCTATCAAAAAAGCTGGTTTTAAAAATATTGAAATACTTTCTGAGAATATATACTCAACCGATATTTCTGATAATTTGAATGGAAAGATTTTGAGTATTCAAATAGAAGCTCAAAAAAACAGTTAAATTCTACAATTTGTTAACAAATCTTGAGGAATAATTGTGAATCTAGGTTGGAAAGAATGGACCAGGAATGATATAATCTACGGAATTGTTGCTCCAATTATAGTTATTTTACTTATCGTTGGGGTTTCTCAGTTAGACCAATTTTTCGGAGGAGGATTTAATGTAGTAACTGGTATTGTGATGCAGCTTGAAGAATTGCTTGTCATCGTTGCAATTCCTTTGTTACTTGGTTTGTTATGGAATAAATGGGCAGGTGGTGCTTCAGGCTTTATTATGGGTGCTTTCTATGCACTTTATTGGGCTGATAGCTATCGATCACCATTTTCCGGAAATACTTTTGGAGCTAATACAATTTTGCTAGGGTATGTTCTTAGTCCAATATTGATTGGTTACCTGGCTGGAGCGATGAACAAACACTCAGAAAATTTTATGAGAATGATTATCACGGGATTATTTGCAACTACAGTTAGTGGGATTTTACTTTTCGGAATCTTTAACCTTTCTCCAATCAACGTTGTCACAGGAATTGATGGTTTCTTACTTACAGTACTTACCCGTACTGCTTGTGGAGCAATAGTTCCTATTATTGCAAAGATTTTCATGTGGTATGAAGTAAATGAATAATAGAGGAATGAGCTGAAAAAAATGACTGAAGAATATCATGGAATAAAGCGTGACAAAATTCCTTGGAATCCATCTATAGACTACGAAAAATGTATTAGTTGTGGAACCTGCGTTGAATATTGCAAACTTGGAGTATATGATACAAATGAAAACCAGAAACCCATCGAGACGAGAAACCCGTCGTAAAGAATCCAAATAATTGTGTGGTTTTTTGTACAGGTTGTGAGGGACAATGCCCTGTCGGTGCTATAAGTTTTCCTTCAAAACAAGAAACTAGAGACTTGATAAAGAAACTTGAAAAAAACGAATAATAATTTTCAAGCGTATTATCATTAGGGAGAAAGATGGATTGCATTCAACTAAAACAATGGTTTTAAATTGGAAAAACAATTATCGTCTGGAAGCGAAAAACGAAAAAGGGCTTTCGGTAAATTTTGATGCTCCAATTGAACATGGAGGAGAAGAAACTGCATTATCTCCTATGGAAAATGTTCTAGCTAGTTTAGCAGCTTGTAGTAGTTTTCATGTTTTACGAATTCTGCAAAAGATGAGACAAAAAATAAGCAATTATTCTGTTGAAGCAACCGCAGAAAGAAGAGAAGATCCTCCTCCAAGAGTCTTTACGAAAATTCATCTCAAATATATTATCAAAGGTCAGAAAATTGAGTCCAAAGCAGTAAATAAAGCGATAGAGCTATCAGAAGAAAAATACTGTTCAGTTGGCGGTATGCTAAAAAAAGCAGCGGAGATTAATTCTTCCTATGAGATATTAGAAGAAAAATAAAGAAATAATAGAAAAAAATGGTGGTCCTAAAAAATTAGGACTTTTTGCTAATTTCGCGACCTAGATAAATAAGGCCTATAATTATTGCTGGAATTCCGAAGATGATTGCACCCCAAACCAGGATTGTAATAATTGAATTTACCACATAATCTAAAGTCCAAGATGAAATTGCAATATCCCAATTTCCATCAATGTAAACTTTGATACAGAATGCAATAAAGAACAGAAATGATATTCCACTTCCACCGTTTTGTGTCTTAGAACCTTTTCCAAAGAATTGATACATTTGTCTTTCTTCATCTGGTATTTTTTTCCACCATAACCATCCTAATATCGCTACTATGGCTACAGGAATTCCTATTAAGAGAAGTTCCCAAAATACCAAATGTAAAATAAAAGTCACTAAATGTCCCATTGACCATTGTCCCAAAATCATGGGAACCATGTTCGTATTTTGAGCTTCTTCAACAAACCATAAATAAACATAGACTACACCTATTGCTGCGAGAATTGCTGCTATTATCCAAAAAACAAGCATATTCCAATGATCTTTAAGAAATAGTTTCCAACTATTATCCTCATTATCTATTTTCATCTGATTTTCCATAATTCACCCTCTAATAAATTAGAATAACAACTGTAATTAGAATATAATGTGAATATAAAATTATTGTGAGTAGTTAAATTATCTATTCATTTGAAAAGAATTTATTTAATTATGATATTTAAGAAATATTGAAAAAATCCTAACCTTATAAAATTTAGAATATTTTTTGTGTTTCTATTTCAATTGAACAGAAAAAAAGGTGGAATTAAGTTTTGGTAATTAACTTTTTCTAGTGAATTACATTGACTCTTGTTGTTTCATTTGAAAGAAAGCTATTGTTGCGACTATTGCACCGATCCAAATTATCAATAAACCTACAACTGGTATTATTGCACCTATTAGCATTAGTAGTCCTGCAGTACTAAACAAACCTATTCCTGACTTTGAGGATACTTGATTCATTGACTTTCTAAAGAAAAACATTGCAACTATTAGTACAATATAAAAAATAATCAAACCAATTACTAATGCACCCAATAGAGAGGCTAAGTTACTGAAATCAAAATCTGTCACTACGGTTGTTACATCAGTTCCAACATTTGCCCAATCTTCAATGTTTGCCAAATCAATTCCTAGATCAGCTAAAGCCGAAACAGCTGACACAACTGTAATTCCTACACCAACGATAAATCCAACTATAGCAATAATCACTGAATAGAGAGCATTATTGAATATTCCATCTTCCTTATAGAAATTCGCTAATCCCTTTAATCCGATGAGTAGCAGAATAATACCGATTAATGACACAATACCTGAAAAAGACCATGCAAAACCTAAGACCGCACCGATAACTAATAGTAAAGCTCCGATAGCACTCAAATTTTTACTTGTTTCAAAAGTCATTTTTTTCATTCCCTAAAGCCAATATTTTGCGATTTGCTTAAAAGTTTTGGCATCAATATTTACGATTTGCAAAATCCTTAAACATTAATTTGATCTTTCATAAAGTAGAAATATTTTGTCAGTTGATTCTTTGTAAATTGGAGTGGAGGTGATTAAAATTAAGGATATTGTAGATACGGCCCTTGAAAATGAATCTTTTTCCACTCTTTGTAAAGCAGTTATTACTGCTGGTCTTGTAGATGCCTTAAGAAGTCCAGGACCTTTTACCGTTTTTGCTCCAACAAATGATGCATTTGCAAAACTGCCGAAAGGATCGGTTGAATCATTATTAAAAGATAAAGAAAAATTGACTTCAATTCTTAAGTATCATGTAGTTCCAGGTAAGTTAATGATTTCAGCATTTAAAATGCCCAAATCTTTGGAAACACTTCAAGGACAAAAAATTAAAGTCGATGCAATAATGTGGCACATAAGCAAATATGCAAAAGTTAATGATGCAAAAACAACAAAAACAGATATTGAATGCACTAATGGTGTAATACACGCTATTGATTCTGTATTAATGCCTAAATAAAATGGCATTCTATTAATTTTCTTAAAACTCTTCTTTTTTATCTCAAAAAAATAATCATTCCAAAATTTGAGAATTTCCAAAAATCAATTATTATGATTCAGTAACCGAAATAACTGAGACAGGACAGTTGTCTTCGGCTTCTTGTGCTTGTGCGATATTATCGTCTGTGAATGTTCCTATTGATGTTTTTTCATCTGTTTGACCATTGATCACTTGTCCTTTTCCCTCTTCATCTGACTCAAAATGCTCTGTATCTAAACTATAACAAGTTCCGCAGGCTATACAATCTTCACGATTAATCTCAATTTTGTATTTTCCCAAATTAATCACAATAAAAAATTTGTTGTTTCTATCATATATTTAGTGAGCTTGCAACCAAATACATTGTAATTGATTGCAATCATTATGTCGAAACTTTATTCTTGGACTCTAAATTCTGGTAAAAATTTTAGATCATCAATGCTTTCATTAAGAGACACAACATCTCCGACAGCCTTAATGACATTAACTGGAAGACATACCGATACAGAACCCAACAAAGGTTTTTTGAATTTAAACCTTTCAATATTAGATTTTAATAAGCTTACATGAAGATGAGAAACTGTCCATGTCGAAATATCTATTTCTACACCCTCAATTTCCCCTAAAACCTGTGCTTCAGAAGTTATAACCTGTTTTCCATTCAAGTTAGCTGCTTTCATCAAAATTCTCCCATAATTATATTGTAAAAATCATTAAATATAATTTGTCATATTAAAAAAGTAGAATTCTTCAAAATGTTTAATTCCCGTTTTTTATAAACTAGAATTTTTAATCCCATTTTTTAGATATTCTTTTAGGTATCCAAAATAATCTTATTTGTGTCTATTGATTTTGTCTCTCGTAAGTTTTATTGTGGAGATAAAAAAATGAAAATTGAAGAAAAAAATGTTATTCAAATATTAGCTGTATGCCTTTTCATTTTTATTTTGGCGGCTCAACCTGTTTTTGGAGATGATTTTCCTTCGTCTCCTTCCTCTATAACTTGTGATTTGTCTTCAACAAGTTTGTCTCCTGGAAATGATGTTACTGTAAGTGGATCTATATCTCCTGCTATTTCAGGAGTAAATGTCACTATTACTTATACAAAACCAGACTCAACGACATTTACTAGAACAATAGTTTCTAATATTGACGGTTCATTCCAAGATGTTTATTCTCCAGATTTGACTGGTAGTTGGAGTGTTAAAGCAAGTTGGCAAGGAAATGCTAATTATTTAGGTTCAACGAGTTTTGCTGCTGATTTTACAGTTGGCTCTTCTACATTTAATCTTCCCATAGAATTGATTGCAGCTGTTATCATTATAATCATTATAATAGTCGTAACTTTAGCTTTGTACTGGTACACGAAAAGTTAACAGACATCCATAATTTATTGATCTGTTTAAAATGGTAAACAAAAGAATTGGATTCTCAAAATTTTGTATTCTTTTTTTGATCCTCACCCTTTTTCTTTGTATACATACTCCTATATTTGCTCAAACTAGTTCTGATCTTTTGGATCCTTTACTTATACCAAAATTTGAGAATCAACTAACTGGTCCTCCTCCTGTTTATATTCCAACACCAATTATGGAGAACGGCAAAATCATTCGTAACGAATATACAGTTAATATGAATAGTTTTATGCAACAAGTTTTACCTCCTTCAATGAACTTGTTGACACCAGTATGGGGTTACGGTGGTTTAGTTAAAGATGCAGTAACCGGTGAATCCCTTGGATATTTCCAAAGCACTCCAGGATCTACTTTTGAAGAGATTAAAGGAATTCCTGCTCAAGTAACTTGGATAAATAATATTTCTTCACCACATATGTTACCTGTTGATCCTACTCTTCATTGGGCTAATCCTAATAATTATCCTGAACCTACCAGCCCCTTTCCTTCTTATCCTCCTGGATATCCTGAAATGCAAAGTCCTGTTCCGCTTGTAACTCATCTTCATGGAGCAGAAGTTCAATCAACCTCTGATGGAGTTCCGACTCAATGGTTTACCTATAACGGAATACATGGATCTGGATATTATACATTAAAAGAAACTGCACCTAATTCTGCAATTTACGTTTATCCAAATGTTCAGCAACCTACAACTCTTTGGTATCATGACCATGCTCTAGGAATTACACGAATCAATATGATGGCAGGTCTTGCGGGATTCTACCTTATTAGAGAAGCTGATAGTTCAATAGATTACGTGGCTGATCTTTTACCTAAAGGAAAATATGAAATACCAATTATGATTCAAGACAGGACCTTTAATGCAGATGGTTCCCTTTTCTATCCTGAGATTGGAATAAATCCTGATGTAAATCCTTATTGGCAGCATGCCTTTTTGGGAAATACAATTGTAGTTAACGGAAAAGTTTGGCCAAACTTAAATGTTGATAGAGGTCAATATCGGTTCAGAATTCTTGATTCTTCAAATACGAGAATATATAGCTTAAGTTGTGTCAATACACGAACAGGCAATACAATTCCTATGGTTCAAATCGGAAGTGATGGTGGATACCTTAAATCACCTGTAACTGTTGAAGATATAATTATTTCACCTTCAGAAAGAATAGATATTCTTATTGATTTTTCAGATTTAGCTCCGGGAACCAAAGTTATTCTTAAAAACACTTTATTGACTTA
>JARRMA010000132.1:0-4902 GCA_037386505.1 Candidatus Bathyarchaeota archaeon | reverse complement strand
CCAGAATTAACAGAAAGAGATGCAGAAAAAATTAAGGCTCAAAGTATTAAAGATTTTCTTGATCCCAAAAAAAGTATTAACAATAATTTAAAGAATACAGTAGGGGCTTTAAAAACAAAAAAAGACGGGTCATGTATTTTCTTGCAATACGAAAATAAAATTAGTTGTAACATATGTAATATCTACGATTTTAGACCAACACTATGTAATTTATACCCTTTTAGAATTGAAAAATTAGATTCCAATCGAATAGCTTTTAAATTTATTCCATGCTGCAAAGGACTTAAAAATCCAAAAGGAAAAGTTTTAGATAAAGAATTCTTTCTTGAAAATCTAAAAGAGGCAATAAAGGTATTCAAAATATCAAGTTGAACTTCAAAAAATGTTTATTTCAATTTTCCATGTTTTGCTATGAAGCTGCAATTACATGTAACTTTACTTTTCTCATTTGTTGTGCATTTGATTCCTTCATTAAATTTTACACCCGTTAATCGCCTAAATGCTAAATTGAAATCATCTTGAGAATCATCAAACCAACATAGAACATATGAATCATTCTTTCCTTCGTTAGACTCTATATAATCAAGATAACCCATAATTGGAAAGAAATCTTCTAAAACACAATTAAAATCTGTATCCGTCTCATTTTTACTGATGATTATTTTTCTTGCTTTCACTGCAACGAAAGGTTCTCTTTCAAGTTTTCCAAAACGTTCTTTATAAAAAGTTAAAACAGGTTTCTCAAAAACAAAATGCAAAATAAATGCCTCTATCAAATAATTTTAGTTCAAAAGAAGATTTAAGGATTACCTGTAATGCATTTTAAATTACAGAGATAACAATTATTGAAAATTTTAGCGATTGATCGGTGAATAAAAATTAAAGTTATCCTATTTTATAAAAAATCTGGTATTACTAGACTTTCTAAATTATAGTAAATGTTTTTATATAGGATATGTTTGATGAATTGTAACGTCACATAGATTCATGCTTACTCGAGGAGCTTTAGAAGACAATTTACTTTTGAAGACTTTTGATGACTGCGTGCAAACATTTTGTGACAGGAGAAAAAACAAATGCAAATAGAAAAATTTGAAGACTTACCATTAACAGTAGAAATAAAAAGAGGGATACAGAAGCTTGGATTTACTGAACTTTTTCCAATACAAGCTCAAGCAATAATCCCATTACTTGAAGGAAAAGATGTTATTGGACAAGCCCAAACAGGCACAGGAAAAACCGCAGCCTTTGGAATTCCAATGGTTGAACGTGTGGAAAACAAAACTAAGAAAATTCAAGGACTTGTATTAGCCCCAACAAGGGAATTAGCTATCCAAGTTGCTAACAGAATAAAAAGATTCAGTGCGTATAAAAAATTAAGCATTTTGCCAGTATATGGCGGAGAATCGATTGGAAAACAGATTCGAGCATTAGAGAAAGGTGTACATATCGTTGTTGGTACCCCTGGCCGGATTATTGATCATTTAAAAAGAGGAACAATGAATCTTTCATCAACAAAGATGGTTGTTCTTGATGAAGCGGATAGAATGCTTGATATGGGATTCATTGAAGATATAAATTATATACTTTCGAAAGTTCCAGATAATAGACAACTAAGTCTTTTTTCTGCCACTATTGACAAATCAGTTATGGATATTTGTAAAAGGTATATGAAAAAACCAGAAAAAATATTGGTTAGTAAAGATGAAATCGCCCTTGAACAACTTGATCAATATTATATGGTAATGAATCCAAGAAACAAACTTGAATATTTACTTAGAATGATGCAAAATCATAACATTCAAAAAGCAATAATATTCTGTAATACTCGAAAATGTGTAGACTGGTTGACACGAAAATTACGAGCTAATAGATATTCTGCAGAATCGTTGCATGCCGGTTTTACTCAAGCACAAAGGGAAAGAGTTACACATGCCTTTAGAAAAGGAAGATTTGATTTATTAATAGCAACAGATGTTGCAGCCCGTGGTTTGGACATACAAGGAATTACTCATATAATCAATTATGATGTTCCGATGGATGCACCAGTGTATTTCCATAGAATCGGAAGAACCGCAAGAAGTGGTGGAGAAGGAACAGCAATAACATTAGTTGGATATGGAGAAATTCCAGATCTTAACAAAATAAAAAATCTAACAAAAACTAATATAGAAGAAATGGAAGCAAGAAATCCACAATTTTGTTAAAATATAAACAAGATATTAAGGAATTCTTACTATTATTTTCGATTCTAAAAGACAGATTTTTTATTCTTGTATTCAGGATTAATTGTTGCTTTTAATAGATAATTAAAAAGGTAGAAACAAATCATACACAAATGTTTTTAATGTATTTATAACTTACAGTGCCCATATTGGTAAATATGATGCAAATAAAAGCAATAACCTTTGATCTAGATGGCACCTTAGCTCATGGGGCTCTTGATAACGAAAAATATAGAAAGGCATTAATAAATTACCTTACTAAAATCGGGTATTCTGGGGGAATAGATCAACTTAACAAATCCCATCAAGCAATGCTTGAGAGACAGAAGAAATCTCAAGCGAGAAATATTGAATTACGCTTTGATTTGCTTTACAGTGATTTGTTGTACAACCTAGGATTGGATATTACACAACAAAGACTCGAAAATATTGAAGACCTCTATAATCAATTTTTTAAAATCGATATTGTTCCAGGAGTAAAAGATTTGCTGGAAGATTTAAGTGGAAAATATAAATTGGGGATAGTGGCAAACGCAATAACTAAAGTTTCTCGAATTGCATTGCAAAAACTTGGTCTTATAAAATATTTTGATTGTATTGTTCTGTCCCGAGACTTGGGTGCAAGGAAACCTGATCCTGAAATTTTCATTTATGCCCTAAGGAGCATGTGGATTAAGGGAAATGAAGCTGTCCATGTTGGAGATTCTTTGGAGGTTGATGTCCAAGGTGCTAAAAATGCTGGGATGCAAACAGTTTGGATCAAAGGAAACGACGAAGCTGTTGATATTCATCCAGATTTCATTATTTCCAAAGTTACAGAACTTCTAAGTTTACTCTAGTTACATTAATAGTGAAAATAGTTATTCTGAAACAGAGAAGAAAAAGGTTAAAATTAAATTGAAAAAATCAATTACTAACTTCAAGTTAACACATTAAAATTTGTTATTTAATTTTATTTTGTGTATTTTTTGATTAAAATAAAGATTATTTTTTTGTTTGAATCTGAACGCTAGTTATTTTTCCCCGTAATTTTGGATAAAAATCGGTAGTATATGGCTTTTGAGACAAAATCTTTGCTGTCGCAAATCCTGATTTTACTATTTTATCTACATATTCATCTTTTTTTAATGCACCACCGATTCCTCTAGCCCATGCTTCAAAACTATTACTAACATTCTCGGGAAGGTTTTCATTCGTTACAAGATCACAAACTGAAAGCCTTCCTCCAACTTTAATAACTCTATAAATTTCTTTGAAAACATTAATTTTATCTAAATACAAATTAATGGCACTATTAGCAATAACAACATCAATTGTTTCGTCTTCAATAGGTAAACAATCAATTTCTCCCATTTTAAACTCAACATTAGTAAATCCATGCATCAATGCTGTTTTTCTACTTCTTTCAATCATTTCCAGCGTCATAGAGATACCAATAATTTTTCCTTCTAAACCAACTTTTTTTGATGCTAAAAAAACATCCATCCCTGCTCCCGATTCTAAAACTAAAATTGTCTCTTTTTTTGTTATATTCAAAAAATTGAATGGATTTCCACAACCCAAACCCAAAATAGAATCCTGTGGAACATTCTCTAAATCAGTTGGAGAATATCCATTTTTCCAAGCAATATATTTTGGTGAATCTCCACATGACAAATTACAAGTTATTGAACAGCTAGAACAATCTTTGGTGGCAATCTCTGCAAACCATTTTTTCAAAAAATCTTTAATTTTTTTATTTTCCAAGCTCTATCACTTCAATTCAGATTAACAAACTAATTTTGTTCTTAAAATTGATTTAATTATATTATTCTATAGATTCGAAATTGAAACAAAGTAAATAATAATAAATAATATTCTGAATTTATTTTTTTATGAAAAACGTTTTCAGAAATTAAAAAGATAAATAAAAAATTAATAGTAGAAAATTTTATGAATCTTTGGTTTGATTAAAACAATTTCTATTTTATTTGCAAAAAAATGGATTAGTGTTAGTTAGAAAAGGTAAGTAACAATTAAAAAACATGAAAATTGCTGTGATGGTTTATGAATATCCGCCTAAAATCGTGGGGGGACTCGGAACTTACGCTGCTGAGATTACGAGAAAGTTCGTTTTATTGGGCCATGATGTCACTGTATTCACGATGAATGATGACAAAGGAAGTTTACCAACACGGGAGCTTTTACGCGGGATAGAAATTCATCGTCCAGTTCATATTGATGTTTCTGATTCTTTACCAGATGTTGTTGCTGACGACGTTAAAAAATGGGGAAGAGGAATTCAATTCTTTTCAAAGATTTTAATGTATAATTATTTAAGCGCTGCAAAATTGATTAATGAGTTAGTTAGAGACGAAGATTTCAAATTTGATTTGGTTGTAAGTCACGATTGGCTATCAACCATAGCTGGAATAACTATTAGAAGAGAACTTGGAATCCCACTAGTGTTTCATGTGCATTCCAGTGAAAGAGGAAGAACATTGGGAAACGGTTCAGGAGTTGTTAGTAGCATCGAAAATAGAGGAGCAGAGATGGCAGATATGGTCATTACGGTTTCATATGCAATGCAAGATGAACTAATTAAGGATGGTTTTCCAGCAGAAAAAATTAGAGTATGTTATAATGGGGTAGATCCAACATAATATAGTCCTAAACAAGTTAGTCAAGAACGAATAAA